>NZ_LT977070.1:1500000-1752502 GCF_900250075.1 Cupriavidus taiwanensis | reverse complement strand
CCCTGATCTCGGTGGCGGTGCTGGTGCTGCGCAAGACCCGGCCCGAACTGCCGCGCGCGTTCCGCTGCCCGGGCGTGCCGGTGGTGCCGCTGCTGTCGATCGGCTTCTGCCTGTTTCTGATGGCGCACCTGCAGGCGCTGACCTGGGCCGCCTTCCTGGTGTGGCTGGCGCTGGGGCTGGTGATCTACTTCGCCTATGCGCGGCGCAATGCCGTGCTGCACAGCGCCGCCAGGTAGACGCCAATACGGGGTGGTGAAACGACCCGTGGAATCACAAGTCTTCCACCTCCTGGTCAGCGGCCGGAAACCCTATTTCGCGGGCACAACCAGCGGCGAACCCTTCGTGACGATATAGGTTGCCAATTCCGATGCCAGGCCGCCGCCAACATTCCGGGCTGAATGCGGCGTGCCTGCCGGTATGAACAGCGATTCCCCTGCCTTCAGCGTCACCGGCGGCTGATCGCCAAGCTGATACTCAAGGCTGCCCTGCAACACATGGGCAATCTCTTCACCCGGGTGTGCGTGCCTGGGCGCGAACGCGCCCGGTTCAAAATCCACGCGAACCTGAATGCCTTCCTTGCCCGCGACGCTGAGTTCATGGCTGACCAGGTCGGCCCGATGGATCCCCGGTGCTTGTGCGTGGGCGTGGTGGAACGTTGCGGCAAGGCAGGCGACGGTCATGGCGGCGGTTGCAAACTTGGCGAGATTCATTTCGGATGGTCCTCCTGTTCGGATTGAGATATATGCAAATCGCATGGTCTAGCGCGCGTCGAACGCGGCTTGTACTTCTGAAACCGTCGCCGCCTTGTCCTGCAGGTGCGGATAATGGCCAAGGCCGGGCAAGACCTTCATCTCCAGGCCGGCGCGACCCGCCAGTTCCTCGCCCATCTCCTTGCGGACATAGATGTCCTTCTCGCCCCAGATCACGCTGACAGGCGTTTTCAGCTTGCCCAGGTTCGCCTCGAAATAGTCCTGGTCACGCGTGAAATGAGAGTAGTAGTGGTAGAACGCATCGGCAGACGTCAGCGCGCCGTTTTGCCAGCCGTAGGCGATATCGGCCCTGAATTCCGGGGTCAATGCAAAGTGCGAGGACTCGGGAAGTCCGCGGGTAAATGCGTTCTGCAGGATTTCGTCGCGTGTGCGGTTGAACGCGGCATGAATCGCGTCGGCGGAGGCGGGTTCCTTGAGCCCTTGCAGGCGCTCCTGCATGAACTGCGGACGGTTGAATGGCGCAAAGTCACCGACAACAATGCGCCTGGCGATGGCCGGGTCGTCGAGGGCCGCCAGCAGGGCCGGCAAGGCGCCAATGTCCGTCGCGTAGATCACCAGCTTGTGCTTGTCGATGTCTGCCGTGGCGATGTAGTCCTTGAGCACCTTTGCATAATCCCTGGGTGCGTATGCAAACCTGTCGGTCGCGGGACGGGAGGAGTCGCCATAGCCCGGCCAGTCGAACGCATGGGCCTCGTAGTCCTGGCCAAGTTGCACGGCAATGTCCTTCCACGCGTACAGCGTCTCGGGGAATCCATGCAGGAACAGCACCGTGCCCTTTCGCTCGGCATTGCGGACGATCAGGCGCCTCAACTTGATATCGGGGCTGACCTGGAGGTAGCCGATTTCCGGCACGGGTGGTTGCGGCGCCGCTGCGCGGGCGCCGCCAATGAACAGCGTGGCGGCCAACGCTACAGCGCCGGCGGCCGTAAGTCTTAGTGCACTGCGAACTGTCAATGTCTTGGTCATGTCATCTCCCTCCTGCCTGGTGGTTTGCGGGCAAACCGACCAACGCGCGGATATACGTTGCATAGCCAGCATTGAACGATGCCGATGTATCCCTGTTGTAGCGAACGGTGGCACCTAATGTATTAGTTCGTATCTGCAGGTGGTGCCGCTACGTTGTCATACAAAACTGCCGACAGCCCGCCGCGGCGGCGTGTTCAGATGCAAGGCCTATCCTGAAATCGCCCGTCACATCCGACCCGGATGTGCGTGTGGAGGCAACCCTCCGCATCAAAGGAAAACGCCATGCACCCTATCGTCAAGTCCCTTTCAGCCGCCGGCATTGCAGCCGCGTTCTGCGCGAGTGTCTCCGCGCAACCTGCACAAGACGCCATCCGCCCGCCTGCCATTCTTCCCCTCGGCAGCGAGCCCGCACCAAAGTTGCTGCCCTATGCGGCGCTGCCGGAGCCGCTCGCCCGCGGCGTAGTCATCGTCCAGTTTCGCACCGAGAATTTCCGCGTCATGCCGATATTCGGCAATGCCGCCGCCGGGATCTCGCCTCGCATCGGGCACTTGCACGTGACGGTTGACGATACGCCTGGCACCTGGGCACATACGAGCGAGGATCCGATCATCGTGGTCGGCCTCGCGCCCGGGCCGCACAGGCTGCGCCTGGAGCTGGCCGATCCCGGCCACAAGATCCTCGCCACCGAGGTGGTCACTGTCACGGTGCCCGACGTCAAGGCCTCGGGCTCGGCGCCGGCATCGGGGTCCGGTTCCCACCGGCATTGAGTGGACTCTTGCCTGTCTGCCAGCGGTTCCGGCGTGCCAATCGGCTAGCGCGCGACTGCGTGTAAGCGGAAACATCGCCAATCGATGCGAAGAGCGCGCAGGGCAGTGATCCAGGTATGGGATGAGGTGTCTGATTTTTGTGGTCTACCACCCGTATCCGGAACGGTCTAACGTTCACACCAAGCGATAGGCGCTCTTCCATTCGTCTTCTGGAGCAACCAAGACCGCCATCTGGGATCCGGTCCGCGTAGGCTTCAGGGTCATGCGTCCCGCGTCATTGCCCGGCACGCTATCTGGGGATCTCGATTGCACGTTGGTGGCTCCCGCGATGGCATCGAGATCCGCCCGGTGTTCGAGACCCAACCGCTTCAGGCTGCAGCAGCGAGGGCAGATTCGGGGGCACGGCGGAAGCTGATGGCGAGCCGGTTATAGGCATTCATCAGCCCGATGGCCATGGTGAGGTCGGCGAGCTCCTTTTCGCTGAACACCGCCGCGGCCCGTCGAAAATCTTCGTCGGGCACATGGGTGTCGGCGACGCGGGTGACGGATTCCGTCCAGGCCAGCGCCGCCTGCTCGCGCTCGCTGAACAACGGCCCCGCTTCCTGCCAGGCCTGCACAAGCGCGAGCTTTGCCGGCGTAACGCCCTTCTTGATCAGGTCGCGCGCATGCATGTCGAGGCAATACGCGCACCCATTGATCTGGCTTACGCGCAGATAGACCAGGTCGACCAGGACGTCTTCCAGGCCCGATTGCATGACATAGCCGTATACGCCGCCAAATGCCTTGACGCCGCCCGCCGATACCTTGGTGTAGTCCAGTCTCATTTCAAACTCCTAGTTGTCGTAGATGGTCAGTTCCTGGTCGGCCGTATCGACTACGAACACGGCCAGCAGCTTTGCCGGCCTGGTCTTGCTCGCATTGCGGCTCACCGGATGACGGGAGCCCGGGTTCTCGAAGAAACTCTCGCCCGCCTTGAAGATTCGTTCCGGCTCGTCGTTCACCTTGCTGGCGATGCTGCCCGAAACGACGTAGGCATAGATGAACGACGACCTGGCATGGGTGTGCGGCAGCGATGCACCACCGGGCGGATAAAAGACCTCGACGGCGACGAGCGACTTGCCCGGGACATTGGGAATCTCCTTCGAGAAATTGGGCTTCACCGTGTCGCCGGCGCCGTGCGCCGCTGCGACCCCGGTAAAGGCGATGCCCGTTGCCGCCAGCAGGGAGAGAAGAATGCGTTGCAGTTTCATGTTTGGCTCCTTGGAGGCTAGAATCATGCACCTCACCTGGTTCACAAAAAAGAACCAAAAACACGATTTTTGAATGTACCAGCGGCGATGACCAGCATCCTCTACCTGAAGCTGGACCGTGCGTCCAGAACCTCACTGGCGGAGCAGATACGGCTCGGCATCACCGGCGCGATCGAGAGTGGCGTGCTGGTTCCAGGCGCCAGGTTGCCGTCGTGGATCGACCTCGCTGCCCAGCTTGGCGTGGCGCGAGGCACTGTCAGGACCGCCTACGAGCGGCTGTCCGATGCGCAACTAGTGGTTTCATCGCGCTCCGGCGGCACCAGGGTTTCCGACCACGCCGGAGCCGCAAGGCCCCACGCGGAACAAGCGCGTTCGCTCGAAACCGATCTGCGCTCGGAGCTGTACCAGCACTTTCTGCCGGGCCCGGCGGTGTTCCAGATGGGCGTGCCGGCATCGGACTGCTTCCCTGCCCCCTTGTTCGCACGGCTGCGATCGCGGGCGGCACGTGACGAGGTGGAGGCGCCGGCGACCTACCCGGATCCGCGCGGCGAGCATGAACTCCGCAGAGAGATCGCGGCGCACCTGGCATTGTCCCGGGCGATGGACTGCCAGCCCTCGCAGGTCTTCATCACCGCGGGCTTTACCGGCGCGCTCGGTGTCACGCTGCGGGTGATCCAGGCCGAGGGCCGGCAAGCCTGGGTCGAGAATCCGGGATTTCTTCCCAGTCGCAGAGCCATGGCATTGTCCCGGCTCACGACGGTTCCCATCCCGGTGGATGAAAACGGCATCGATGTCGGCTACGGCCAGGCACATGCACCGGATGCCGCGGTGGCGCTGGTTACGGCGGGTCAGCAGGCGCCCCTGGGCCCGACTCTCTCACTCGGTCGCCGCGTGCAACTGCTCGAGTGGGCCAGCCGCGCGGGTGCATGGATCATCGAGGACGACTACCTTGGCGAACTCCAGCTCAGGCGTCGCGCGGCTCCCGCACTGGCATCGCAGGATCGAGCCGGGCGGGTCATCCATATCGGGTCTTTCAGCAAGACACTCAGCCCCACGCTGCGGCTCGGCTTCGTGGTCGTGCCGCCTGTCCTGGTATCGCGCTTCGAAGAAGTCGTCGCCTGCCTAGCTTCCGCGCCAGGGCCGGCGGTGCAAATGGCGACCGCCGAGTTTATGCGCGACGGACACTATCTGCGGCACCTGCGCCGCATGAAACGCATTTACGCAGCCCGCAGCGATGCGCTTCTGGCTGCGCTCAACGCCAGGGAATTCCAGGCCTATGCGGCAGGCCTCGCCGTAGTGGTGAGACTGCCGGACGGCGCCGACGACCAGAGGATCGCCCGGGAAGCCTATGCCTACGGGCTGGCGCCCGCACCGTTATCGGGCTGGTTCTGCTCTGCTTCCACCCAACGGTCCGGCCTGCTGCTTGGTGTCGCGACGGCGATTGAGCACCAGGTTCCCGCTGCTTGCGACCGCTTGCAGCAACTAATCCGCAAGTTTTCGTAAAGTCCTGCAAGCCGATAACACCCTGTTGCGCGCGTCAGACGCGCGCGCAGGCGCAGACGGAGGCGATGCGCGCCGCCGTCGCGGCATTCAAGGCGCTGGGCGGTGGCCGGCGGCCGGAGGAATCAGCAGCCCTTGCCAGCAACTAGTGCGCATATGGCTGCGCAGCCCGGCGCGGCACATTCCGCCTGGGCTTCAGGTCACAGCGACTTCAGATACTCCGCCAGGTCGGCAATATCCTGGCTGCTCAGCCCCAGTCCCCGCTTGGTGTTGTAGGTCGTCACGACCTCCGGCAAAGTCGCCGCAGAGCCGTCATGGAAATAGGGAGGGTGTTGCCATGCGCCCTTCAGCGGCGTGGTCCGGTATTGCTTGGTTGCGGAGCGCGAGGCGTAGCTCGGGCTCTCCGGTTCCGCCATCGAGTCGCCGGGCGGGTGAAGCAGCGAGTTGGCATCGGTAAATGCCGGGCCACTATGGCACGTGGCGCATCGGCCCGCGCCTTCGAACAGAGCCTTGCCCCGCAGTGCCGCCGCCGGGTCGAAACTGCCAGCCGGTGGCGGCGGAGCGCCCAGGGATAGCTGATACGCTTGCAGGGCCGGAAGCTTGCTCGTGACAAGGTCCACCGAGCCATTGGTGATGGAGATATTCAGGCGCGGTTCGGATACGGAGCCAAGGCCGCCCATCTGGGAGACGGCGACATACCGGTTCCAGTACATGATGTCTTCGCCATCGCCGGTAAAGGTAATGCGGTGAATGCCGGCCAGCCCGAAGGCGGGCGGTATCACGACCGGCTTGCTGAGGCCGTCGATATTGTTGCGCGGGTCGTACTTGCCTGCGCCCCAGGCGTTGAGGACCTTTTTCATGGCCTCGTCAATGGCCGGTGACAGCGCGATGATGGCGCCGGGATTGAGATCCCGGTTGGGCCATCCGTCCAGCCGCTTGCCAATGCCCGGCGCGAACGAGTTGTCCACCGTCGAATGACAGAGCGCGCAGGTAGTGCCGACGCGGGTCAGCTTGTCGACCCCATTGACGGTCTCGACGGTTCCCTGGAGGCCGACGACCGCGTTCAGTTTCAGCAGCGCCACTGTCGTAGCCGGGCTCTTGAGGTCGATCGTGCCATTGCGGATTCCATTGACGACGGCCTCGGGCAAGGCCTCGGCGTCGACCTTGAGGCCGACTGAAAATGCGGTCAAGGGATCCACCGAGCTGGCGATGACCTCGTGCATCCTCAGGTGATCGGTCCACTTCGCTTCGTCCCCGAAGGTGTCGAAGCGAAAGATCTGCTTGCCCTGCTCGACCAAGGCCTTCTGCGCCGCCTCCGTGCTGGCCGCATCCGTGCCGCCCCCTCCAGAACTGCCGCCACATGCTGCCACGGCCGCCACTGCGGCTGCCGTGAGCAGTGCATTTGCCAGCCTCCGTCGAGCCAGCTGCTGCATCGCTGGCTGCCGCAGCGGTACCGGCTGCACTTCAGTTTCAGATGTCAGTGCGGAGGGTTGCCTTTTCATGATCGACGTCCTTGTCAGGAGGAGATGCAGCAACTGAAATAAAACAACCGACAGGTCTCCGACGGCAGTGGCTCGAATTTGTCCGTTGCATAGGCGTTAGACGTTTGCAGACGCCGGAAGGTGACACGAGGTCTGAACCACCTTGCGATGAGTTGTGGCTGCATGCATCTGCCTATGATTGCTGACGCGTGGTTCGACCCCAGGCGAGGTACCGCAGCAGCGTATGCGCCCAGTCGACTGTCACCTTTTGGCAGCTGTGCCGTCTAATGATCTGCAACGGGAAAGGAGCCAGATCTCCAAATGGACAAGAACCGGGATCTCAGGCCGCCACTGCCGTCTGGCGCCAGCGCCACCACAGACGCCGAACTGGTCGCCAGCGCCCGCGCCGGCGCCGCGTCTGCCTTCGAGGCCATCATGCGGCGCAACAACCGCCTGTTGTTCCGCACGGCCCGTGGCGTGGTTGCGGACGATGCCGAAGCCCAGGATGTCGTGCAGGAAACCTACCTGCGCGCCTTTACCAGCCTGCATTCGTTTCGCGGCGAGGCCGCGCTGAGCACCTGGCTGGCGCGCATAGCCATCAATGTCGCCCTGACAGCGCAGCGCAAGAGACGCCGGCTCTTTCAGATCGAAGCATGGGGCGATGAAGAAGATCTTCCTGGCGGACCTTTACAGGAGAACATGATGTCCTTCCGCGCCGCTGACGACGAATCACCTGAAGCCATGGCCGAACGCGGTCAGGTGCGGGAACTGCTGCAGCTTGCGGTCGAAAAGCTGCCGCCGATCTACCGCTGCGTGTTCATCCTGCGGGCGGTCGAAGACTTGAGCGTAGAGGAAACGGCTTATTGCCTTGGCGTTAGCGGCGACGTGGTCAAGACGCGCTTTCTGCGGGCCCGCATGATGCTGCGCGAATCCCTGGCCGCGGAGGTAAGGCCCTATCTGCAGAGCACGTTCAGTTTTGCCGGTACGCGCTGCGACGCGGTGGTCAATCACGTGTTCGACGCCCTCAGCGAGCGCGGGCTGGTCCGCTCGCAATGACGACGAGGGAACGGGGCAGTGCTCCGCGGATTTCGGCAACGAACGGCAACTCGTCGGCGCACGGGCGGCGACTGATTCCAGTTGCGGATCCCACCGATCGCGGCGTACTGTGCGGGTTACAGCCTGCGCGAGCGCTGGCCAGACTCGAGGAACTCCGATAAGGAGTTCCTGGTCCGGTGCCGCGCGGGTTGTACTGGTCGTCAGGAGGTGTCGCCATGGATTTCGAACCCCTCACTTACCAAAGCGTTGAGGTCCGTGCGGTTCTGGTTCCGTTAAAATCGACCAATCATTTCGAAGGTCGGCGCATTCGACCAGTGGCCGCTGATCCTGGTCGATCTTCACACTCGGGAAGGCGTTGTCGGTCGCAGTTATCTTGAGCCATATCTGATACAGGCGCCCAGGTACATCGTGCCTGCGATCCGGGATCTTGCCGCATCACGGGCCGGTAGCAGGATCGCACCGCTTGATGACTTCCAGAACGCCAGAGGTTCAACGCATCTCCTCGGCTACGAAGGCATCACGATGATCGCCATCGCAGGGCTCGACATGGCCGCGTGGGACGCGCTCGGCAAGGCGGCAGGCCTGCCTCTCGCAGCATTGCTTGGCGGAACAGTGGGCAGCGTGCCGGCGTACAACAGTAATGGGCTGTGGTTGAGCCACGTGGATGGCGTTGCCGAAGAAGCTAGTTCTCTCGTTGCAGAAGGAGCATTCAGCGCTTTGAAGCTGCGGCTGGGCCGCGAACAACTGCAAGACGACCTTGATGCCATTCGCGCGGTGCGCGAAGCGGCTGGCGACGAGATCAAGCTAATGGTGGATTTCAACCAGGGTTTGTCGTTTGATGACGGTCTGCGCCGCTGCCATGCCCTTGATAATGAGGGGCTGTACTGGTTCGAGGAGCCCCTCGCATACAACAACACCAGCGGCCATGCGCGGCTGGCGCGCGAGATCAAGACGCCGATCCAGCTCGGCGAGAACTTCTATGGTCCGCGCGAGTTATTGAAGGCAGTGCAGGCCGAGGCGTGTGACTGCGTCATGCTGGACATGATGCGGATCGGCGGCGTGTCGGGGTGGCTGCGGTCTGCGCCGATCGCTTCGGCGGCGGGAATCCCTGTCTCCACGCATCTGTATCCGGAAGTCTGCGCACATCTGATGCGCATCACCGAAACGGCGCACTGGCTGGAATGGCAGGACTGGGCCTACCCCGTGCTGAAGGAGCCTTTTGCGCTTGCAGATGGACACCTGGTGGTGCCGGACAGGCCCGGATCCGGAATCGAGTGGGACGAGAGCGTGGTGAAGCGGTTTCAGTACGACTAGGGCTGCCGCGCAGGGGCCAGCGCAGGGGGCTGGCCATTCTTGCAGAGCGCGGCATCGGCTGGCACTGGCGCCGACATCAGCGGTGATTTCGTTGAGCAGCTCTCTTTGGGTGGCAGAGGCTCTTTGGGGCTCGGATGCAGGGTGGTGAAACAGGCAAAAAAAAAGACCCAGATCGCTCTAAGTCCTTGATTCTTGCTGGTGGAGCGGTGGTGGGTGCTGAGGGGTTCGAACCCCCGACCTACGCCTTGTAAGGGCGCCGCTCTACCAACTGAGCTAAGCACCCGCTCGACCATCGCAGGCTGTTTGCCTGCAACTTGCTGAACGCTCCGCACCTCGCGGCAGATGCCGTGGTTTGCGTTGCGAGGGCGCAAGTTTAATACATGTGATTTCAGTTTGCCAAGGCCCGCGCGGACAAAAAAACGCCGCCGGGCATCGCTGCCCTGCGGCGTTTGGTTCATGCGGCTAAGGCGTCTTCAGTGATGCAGTCGCTCGACCTTGGCCGTGGCCTTGTCCGCCACCTCGGCGGGCTTGGCATCTTCTTCCGGCAACGCCTCGGGCTTGCGCTCGAGTGCCAGTTCCAGCACCTTGTCGATCCAGCGCACCGGCACGATCTCGATGGCGTTCTTGACGTTGTCCGGAATCTCGGCCAGGTCCTTCACGTTTTCCTCGGGGATCAGCACCAGCTTGATGCCGCCGCGGTGGGCTGCCAGCAGCTTCTCCTTGAGGCCGCCGATGGGCAGCACCTCGCCGCGCAGCGTGATCTCGCCGGTCATGGCGACATCCGCGCGCACCGGGATGCCGGTCAGCACCGACACCAGCGCCGTGGTCATGGCACCGCCCGCAGACGGGCCGTCCTTGGGCGTGGCGCCTTCGGGCACGTGGATGTGGATGTCGCGCTTCTCGAACATCTCATCGGTGATGCCCAGGCGGCGTGCCCGCGAACGTACCACCGAGCGCGCGGCCTCGACCGATTCCTTCATCACGTCGCCCAGCGAGCCGGTGCGGGTGATATTGCCCTTGCCCGGCATGATCGCGGCCTCGATGGTCAGCAGGTCGCCGCCCACCTCGGTCCACGCCAGGCCGGTCACCTGGCCCACCTGGTTTTCCTTGCCGGCCAGGCCGAAGTCGTACTTGCGTACGCCCAGGAACTTGTCGAGGTTGTCCGAATCGACCTTGATCGTGCCCGACTCCTTCTTCAGCAGCAGCAGCTTGACCGCCTTGCGGGCGATCTTGGAGACCTCGCGCTCGAGCGAACGCACACCGGCTTCGCGCGTGTAGTAGCGGATGATGTCGCGGATCGCCGCATCGGTGACCTCGATCTCGCCCGCCTTCAGACCATTGTTCTTGATCTGCTTCGGCAGCAGGTAACGCGTGGCGATGTTGAGCTTCTCTTCCTCGGTATAACCCGACAGGCGGATCACTTCCATACGGTCGAGCAGCGGCGGCGGAATGTTCAGCGAGTTCGACGTCGCCACGAACATCACGTCGGACAGGTCGAAATCGACCTCGATGTAGTGGTCCTGGAACGTGTGGTTCTGTTCCGGGTCCAGCACCTCGAGCAGCGCCGACGACGGATCGCCGCGGAAATCCTGGCCCATCTTGTCGATTTCGTCGAGCAGGAAGAGCGGATTGCGCACGCCAACCTTCGACAGGCTCTGCAGGATCTTGCCCGGCATCGACCCGATGTAGGTACGGCGGTGGCCGCGGATCTCGGCCTCGTCACGCACGCCACCCAATGCCATGCGCACGAACTTGCGGTTCGTCGCGCGCGCCACCGACTGGCCGAGCGAGGTCTTGCCCACGCCGGGAGGCCCGACCAGGCAGAGGATGGGTGCCTTCACCTTGTCCACGCGCTGTTGCACCGCGAGGTACTCGAGAATGCGTTCCTTGACCTTCTCCAGGCCGTAGTGGTCTTCATCCAGCACGCGCTCGGCGTTGGCGAGGTCGTTGTTGACCTTGCTCTTCTTGCGCCACGGCAGGTTCACCAGCGTGTCGATGTAGTTGCGCACGACGGTGGCTTCGGCCGACATCGGCGACATCAGCTTGAGCTTCTTGAATTCGGCGTCGGCCTTCTTCTTGGCTTCCTTCGGCATGCGCGCAGCCTTGATGCGCTTGTCGAGTTCTTCCAGGTCGGCGCCTTCTTCGCCCTCGCCCAGTTCCTTCTGGATGGCCTTGACCTGCTCGTTCAGGTAGTACTCGCGCTGGCTCTTCTCCATCTGGCGCTTGACGCGGCCACGGATGCGCTTTTCGACCTGCAGGATGTCGATCTCGCCCTCGAGCTGCGACAGCAGGCTTTCCAGGCGCTCGGTCACGTTGACCATCTCCAGGATCTTCTGCTTCTGCTCGAGCTTGATCGGCAGGTGCGCGGCGATGGTGTCCGCCAGGCGCCCGGCCTCGTCGATGCCCGACAGCGAGGTCAGGATCTCCGGCGGGATCTTCTTGTTGAGCTTTACGTACTGGTCGAACTGCGACACGATCGCGCGGCGCAGGGCCTCGGTCTCGGCGCTTTCGCCAGGTGCGGGCGGCACGGGCACGGCTTCGCACATGAAGTGCGAATCGTCCTCGCTCACCTCGCGGATATTTGCGCGCTGGGTGCCCTCGACCAGCACCTTCACGGTACCGTCGGGCAGCTTCAGCATTTGCAGGATATTGGCGATGCAGCCGACCTCGTACAGGTCGTCGGCGGTCGGCTCGTCCTTGGCCGCCGTCTTCTGGGCCACGAGCATGATGCTCTTGCCCGCCTCCATCGCAGTCTCAAGCGCCTTGATGGACTTTGGGCGTCCCACGAACAGCGGGATCACCATGTGCGGAAACACCACCACGTCGCGCAGCGGCAACAGTGGCAGGCGAATCGGCTCGGCCGGGAGGAGTTGTGTTCCGGACATCATTTTCCCCAAGTCAGTCATTTAAGGCGTAAATTGGGCCGCCCGAATCGATTACAAGATACGTGCCAATCGATTCATCAAGACAGGCAGATGCCGCTACCTGCACTTGGTGGCCCCTCTGAAACAGCATACCCGCGTTTCCTCCCTCTCGTCGGTAGAAATAAACAAAAAAAGCCGCTCGCTTCTACGCGAACGGCCTTTTTCGCCCTGCTGCCCGTGTGGTGCCGACCTCTGACCACTCTGGCAGGCCTCGCGTCAGTTAGACCCTGCCACCTTGGGCTGCTGCTCTTCGTACATCAGCAGCGGCGGTGCATCGCCGTTGATCGTATTTTCATCGATCACCACCTTTTGCACGCCCTTGTAATTAGGCAAGTCATACATGACGTCCATCAGCGACTGCTCCAGGATCGAGCGCAGCCCGCGGGCACCGGTCTTGCGGCGGATTGCCTTGCGCGCGATGGCGCTCAGCGCACCGGGGCGGATTTCGAGTTCGACGCCTTCCATCGCCAGCAGCTTCTGGTATTGCTTGACCAGCGCATTCTTGGGCTCGACCAGGATCTGCATCAGCGCGGCCTCGTCCAGCTTGGCCAGCGTCGCCACCACCGGCAGGCGGCCGATCAGTTCGGGAATCAGGCCAAACTTGATCAGGTCTTCCGGCTCGGTCTGCGGCAGCACTTCGCTGACGTCGCGCTCTTCCTTGCTCTTGACCTGCGCGGCAAAGCCGATGCCGGTCTTGTCCGAGCGCTGCATGATGACCTTCTCCAGGCCATCGAAGGCGCCACCGCAGATGAACAGGATGTTGGTCGTGTCCACCTGCAGGAAGTCCTGATTCGGATGCTTGCGGCCTCCCTGCGGCGGCACCGATGCCATGGTGCCTTCGATCAGCTTGAGCAGGGCCTGCTGCACGCCTTCGCCGGACACATCGCGGGTAATCGACGGGTTGTCCGACTTGCGCGAGATCTTGTCGATCTCGTCGATGTAGACAATGCCGCGCTGCGCCTTCTCGACTTCGTAGTTGCAGTTCTGCAGCAGCTTCTGGATGATGTTCTCGACGTCCTCGCCGACGTAGCCGGCTTCGGTCAGCGTGGTCGCGTCGGCGATCACGAACGGAACGTTGAGCAGGCGCGCCAGCGTCTGCGCGAGCAGCGTCTTGCCCGAGCCGGTGGGCCCGATCAGCAGGATATTGCTCTTGGACAGCTCGACGTCATCCTTCTTGCCGAGGTGCTTGAGGCGCTTGTAATGGTTGTAGACCGCCACGGCCAGGATCTTCTTGGCCTGTTCCTGGCCGATCACATACTGGTCCAGGCTTTCGCGGATCTCGTGGGGCGTGGGCAGGTCGGAGCGCGCGGCCGTGGCGGCGTCTTTCTCGGATGCCGTGGCCTCGTCGCGAATGATCTCGTTGCACAGGTCGATGCATTCGTCGCAAATGAACACCGACGGGCCGGCAATCAGCTTCTTGACCTCATGCTGGCTCTTGCCGCAGAAGGAGCAGTACAGAAGCTTTTCGCTGGATGAACCTTTTTTGTCCGCCATAGGAATCAGTCACTTTTGCAGTGCGCACACCGCGGGGCGACAGGCTCCTCGGCGATACGCTTCAAACGCATCATACGCCAAAACAATTGGCACTACCGGCGGTTCCCCCCGGCTGTGGGGCCAAGGCCCCGTTTCACAGGTTCCGATGCAAAAAACGAGGCACGGGGCCTCGTTCCGGTGTAGCCTTCGCCATTTGCGCCAAGCCAGCGTGGCAAGCCGCCGTTGCACCCGTGGCCACGGCGGCGCGCCGCATCAGCCGCGGCGGGCGAGAACCTTGTCGATCAGGCCGTAGTCGACCGCCTGGTCGCCGCTCATGAAGTTGTCGCGATCGGTGTCGCGGGCAATCTTCTCGACCGGCTGGCCGGTCACTTCCGACAGGATGGTGTTGAGCCGCTCGCGCAGGTACAGGATCTCGCGCGCCTGGATCTCGATATCCGAGGCCTGGCCGCGCGCGCCGCCCAGCGGCTGGTGGATCATGATGCGCGAGTTGGGCAGCGCCGAACGCTTGCCCTTGGCACCCGCCGCCAGCAGGAAGGCGCCCATGCTGGCCGCCATGCCCATGCACAGCGTCGACACGTCCGGCTTGATGAACTGCATGGTGTCGTAGATGGCCAGCCCCGCCGACACCGAACCGCCCGGCGAGTTGATGTACAGGGACACGTCCTTGTCGGGGTTCTCGCTTTCCAGGAACAGCAGCTGTGCCACCACCAGGTTGGCGGTCTGGTCGTTGACCTCGCCCACCATGAACACCACGCGCTCCTTCAGCAGGCGCGAGTAGATGTCATAGGCGCGCTCGCCCCGGCCGGACTGCTCGACGACCATCGGCACCAGCCCCAGGCCCTGGGTTTCCAGCGCCGAAGCCTGCGTGGTGGCGAGACGGTCAAGCAAATCATTGCGGGTCATGCATGTTCTCCATGGATTCGTCGGATCGCAAGGCAATCCGGGTAACTCGTGAAGTTCCGGCCCCGCACTGTGGCGCGGGGCTGCCGGTTACTTCCGGCCTCAGGCTTGCTGCGCGTTGCCTTCGGCGGTGAGTTCCTCGAAGGACACCTTCTTGTCGGTGACCTTGGCCTTGCCGCACACGAAATTTACCACGTTGTTTTCGAGCACGTAGGCTTCCATTTCGGCCAGGCGCTGCTGGTCGCCGTAGTACCAGCGCATGACTTCCTTGGGGTCCTCGTAGCTCTTGGCGAAGTCCTCGATCTCGGCCTTGATCTGGTCGGCCTTGGCTTCCAGGCCGTTGGCCTTGACGATCTCGGCCAGGATCAGGCCCAGCTTGACGCGGCGCTCGGCCTGCTGGGCGAACATCTCGGCCGGGATCGGCATGTCCTTGGCGTTGGGCATGCCACGCTGCTCCAGGTCGCGGCGGGCCATTTCCACCAGGCGCTCCTGGTCCTGCTCGATCAGGGCCTTGGGCACATCCAGTTCGCTGGCCTTCAGCAGCGCTTCCATGACCTGGTCCTTCAGCATGGCGTGCGTGCGGCGCTTCACTTCGCGCTCGAGGTTCTCGCGGATGTCGGCGCGCATCTTGTCGACGCTGCCGTCGGCGATGCCGAGCGACTTGGCGAAGGCTTCATTCACTTCCGGCAGGTGGGCCCACTCGATCTTCTTCAGGGTCACGGTGAACTCGGCGGTCTTGCCAGCCACTTCCTTGCCGTGGTAGTCGGCCGGGAAGGCCAGCGGGAAGGTCTTGCTTTCGCCGACCTTCAGGCCCAGCGCGGCCTGCTCGAACTCGGGCAGCATGCGGCCTTCGCCCAGCACGAACGGGAAGTCCTCGGCCTTGCCGCCGGCGAACTCTTCGCCGTCGATCTTGCCGACGAAGTCCAGCGTCACGCGGTCGCCGTTCTGCGCGCTGACGTCGGCACCGCCGTCGCCATGCTCGCCGGCTTCGCCGCGGGCGTGGTAGTGCACGCGCTGCTTGCGCAGGATGTCGATGGTCTTGTCGACTTCGGCGTCGGTGATCTCGGTGCCGGTGCGGGTGACTTCGGCGGCCGACAGGTCGCCGATCTTCACTTCCGGGTACACCTCGAAGGTGGCGTCGAACGCCACTTCATCCTCGCCCACGCCTTCGTTCTTGATCTCGAACTTGGGCTGGCCGGCAACCTTGACGTCCTGTTCCTTGGTGATGTCGAAGAACTTGCGTGCGGCCTTGTCGAAGCGCACTTCGAACTCGACCTGCTGGCCGTACTGCTTCTCGACCATCTTCATCGGCACCTTGCCCGGACGGAAGCCCGACATCTTCACGGTCTTCGACAGGCGAACCAGGCGCTCCTGCTTTTCCTTCTCCACTTCGGCCTTGGGGATGGCCAGGGTCACCTTGCGGTCCAGCTTGCCGAGGTTCTCAATCACGTTCGACATGGTCGTAGATCCAATCCAGAAATGTAGTTGTGTTCGTAGGTGCTGCCGTCTTGTACGCGTACCGCCCGCTTTACCGCCACGGCGCCGTCACCACAGGACGGCCAGGGCAGCGCACCGGCGAACGGAAAGCTCCGCGCAAACGGAAAACGGGGATTATCGCACGGTTTTGATTCGCTTCCGGCAGATTTTGCCCGGAACGCGCCCCGCCCCCGCTGCCTGGCCGCGCCGCGCTACGCCGCCTGCCCATGGCGCAGCGCGCGCAGCAGCAGGCGTGCCGGATCCACCGCATCGGCCAGGTCCGACTCCAGCGGCAGCGGCTCGCCTTCGATCTGGCTGGCCAGCAGTTCCGCGCCCAGCGCGGCCCAGGTAAGGCCGCGCGAGGCATAGGCCAGCGCCGCATAGAGCCCGGGCTGGCGCGGCAGGTCGCGCAGGTGCGCGCCGCGCAGCGACGCGGCCTGCGCCACCGCGGCGGCCTCGTCCGGCACTTGCCCGATCAGCGGCAGCCGGTTGTGCGTGACCGTGCGCACGCCGACATAGCCCGACACGTTGGCGGGATCGATCGCGGCCACCGCGTCGGCCTGGCCCGGCAGCAGCCCGGCCAGCCGGGTCAGGTTGGCGGCGTGGACCGCCGGCTGCGCCGCCAGCGGACCGACATCTTCGTCATAGCTCGAGCCGACGCGGCCACTGCCGTCGGCGGCACGCGGCAGCAGGTAGCCGGCACCGGTCACCACGCAGTCGGGCCAGTCGCCGAGCGCGTCGACCTGCGCGGCTGCCAGCGTCGTCAGCTGTCCGCGCACGCGCCGCAGGGTCCAGTGTTGCTGCGGCAGCAGTTGCTGGGCCTCGTGTGCGTTGGCCAACACCAGTACCGGTGCCGACGCCAGCACGGCGCCGTCCGGCGCCAGCGCCCGCCATTGCCCGTCGACGCGCGCGATCGCGCCGACCCGGCAGCCAAAGCGCGCCGTCACCGCCTCGCCGGCGCGCGCCAGCTGCGCCGCGCAGATGTCCGGCGGCGCCACCCATCCGCCCTGCGGGAACCACAGGCCGCCGCGCGGCACGCCAGCGTGGTGCGCCGAGGCCGCCTCATCAGCGCTCATCCAGCGCACGAAATCCTGCGGCAGGCCCATGGCATCCAGCGCGGCGCGCTGGGCCTCGCCCTCGGCCTCGTCCGCGCCGATCTGCAGCACGCCGCAGCCGTGCCAGCCGACCGCGTGCCCGGCTTCGGCCAGCGCCGCCCAGGCGCGCAGCGCGTACTGGTTGCCGGCGCGCGACAGCCGCGACAGCAGGCTGTCGTCGGCCGACACATGCGCATGCATGGCCGCGGCGCGATGCGCCGAGGTCTGCCGCGCCGGCCCGTCGTGGGCGTCGAACAGGGTCACGCGCCAGCCGCGCGCGGCCAGGCGCTCGGTCACGGCGCAGCCGGCCAGTCCGGCACCGATCACGATGGCATGGCGCTCGGCCCATTGCGCCGGCAGCGGCGGCGCGTGGCGACGCGATTTCCATTGCGGGCGAAAGCGCGCGACGGTCATGTCGCGCTTGCCGCCAAAACCGGGGACCTTGGCGACCTCGAAGCCGACCTCCTTCAGCCCGCGCCGCACAAAGCCCGCGGCGGTATACGTCGCCAGCGTGGCACCGGGACGCGCCAGCCGCGCCAGGCCGCGGAACACCGGCGCCGACCACATCTCGGCATTGCGCGCCGGCGAGAAGCCGTCCAGGTAGAAGGCATCGGCCCCGGCGGCCAGCCGCGGCAGCATCGCTTCGGCATCGCCCAGCGCCAGCGTCAGCACCACGCGGCCCTGGTCGAACGCGAGCCGGTGCAGGCCCGGCAGCGCCAGCGGCCATTGCGCCTGCAGCGCCTGTGCCAGGGGCTGCAACTCGTCCAGGCTGGCATGCAGTTGCGCCAGCCCCTCGCGTGTAAACGGATGCTTTTCGATCGAGACGAAATGCAGCGTGCCGCAGCGCTGCGGATGGTCGCGCCACGCCTGCCAGGTCGCGAGGAAATTCAACCCCTGGCCGAAGCCGGTCTCGACGATGACGAACTGCCGTTGCCCGGCCCACGCATCCGGCAAGCCATTGCCGCCGAGGAAGACATGGGCGGCCTGCGCCAGGCCGCCTTCGGTGCTGTGGTAGACGTCGTCGTAGCGGGGCGAATACGGGGTGCCCTGGGCGGACAGGATGGGCTCGGCGGGCTCGAGTGCGCGCGGCATGGGACAGGAAATTCGAAAGCGGAATGCCCCGGACGCAGCGTCGGGAGCGTGGCAGGGGCGACTCGCGGCGGATGGTAGCATAGCGGCCTTTCCGCGGACGCCGCCGTCTGCCCCGAATCTTGCGCCGCCAGGGCGCCCTGCTCCACATGCTCAGCTATCGTCACGCCTTCCATGCCGGCAATCACGCCGATGTCCTCAAGCACGCCGTCGTGGTGCAACTGCTGGAGCACCTGACGCAGAAGGACAAGGCGTTCTGGTACATCGACACCCATGCCGGCGCCGGCCTCTATGCGCTGGACCACGCCTACGCGCAGAAGAAGGCCGAATTCGAGACCGGCATCGCGCCGCTGTGGCGCGCCGCGGCAAGCGGCACCCCGCTGCCGCCGATGCTGGACGAATACCTGGACCAGGTGCGCGCGCTCAACCCGGACGGCAACCTGCGCCACTACCCGGGCTCGCCCTGGCTGGCCTGGCAAATGCTGCGCGAGCACGACCGCCTGCGGCTGTTCGAGCTGCACAGCACCGAGATCCAGGTGCTGCGCGACAACTTCCGTGGCGCCGGCCGCCGCGTGATGCTGTACGACGGCGACGGCTTCGGCGGCATCAAGGCGATCCTGCCGCCGCCGCCGCGGCGCGCGCTGGTGCTGGTCGATCCGTCGTACGAAGACAAGCAGGACTACGCGCGCACCGTGCAGACCGTGCGCGACGGGCTGGAGCGCTTTGCCACCGGCGTCTACGCGGTCTGGTACCCGCAGGTGCAGCGGCGTGAGGCGGTGCAGTTGCCGGTGCAGCTGCAGGGCCTGCCGCTCAAGAGCTGGCTGCACGTGACCCTGACGGTCAAGCGCCCGGTCGAGGGCGGCCTGGGCCTGCATGGCAGCGGCATGTTCATCGTCAACCCGCCGTGGCGGCTGCAGGAATCGCTGCGCCAGGCCATGCCCGTGCTGGTCGACCTGCTCGGCCAGGACGACGGCGCCGGCTTTACGCTCGAAGCCGAGGAGCGCTGAGCCGGCGCACCAGCCAGTCCAGCGCCATGGCCGCGGCCACGCCGACCGTGTCGGCGAGCAGGTCGAGCCAGTCGGCCTCGCGGTAGCCGGTCTGCCCTTGCAACAGCTCGATCACGCCGCCATACGCGACCAGGCCCAGCCATAGCGGCCAGCCGCGCGCGGCGTAGGCGCGCACGCCCAGCAGGCCCAGCAGCGCAAACCCGAGCGCGTGGTTGGCCTTGTCCCAGCCGGTGGTCGGCAGCGGCTGCGTCGGCGGCATCAGCGACAGCGCCAGCACGGCGGCGGCGCAGGCCCAGAACAGCAGGCGCCAGCGCAGCGGGGTCAGGGTCGGAACGGCAATCATGGGCGGGGACCAAGGTCTGGAAAGCCGACAATATAGCCGCACGGGCCCGCCGGGGCGCGCAGTCGCCACGGGGCTGGATTCCCCCCGCGCCTTGCGCTACAATCCGCAACCTCGTTGCACTGCGGGCTGCCTGCGGCAGATCCGGCAAGAAGACGGCAAAGGCGGGCACTTCCAGCCGCCTTTTTTGCTTTCGTCTCCGGCAACGAGCATCGCGGCCGCCCGCCCGGGCAGCGCCGCAAGGACCGCGAGGGTGGCGAAATTGGTAGACGCACCAGGTTTAGGTCCTGACGCCAGCAATGGTGTAGGGGTTCGAGTCCCCTCCCTCGCACCACCCGCCCGTCAAGTGGCGGGCTGACAACCTCCCCCCAAAAAGAGTTCGATTGACTTCGATCGGCCATGCGGCAACCGCTGCGTGTCGAAGCGACGACGCGCGCGTTTGCGCCGATTCGCGGCGCTTGGCGCAGGTGGTAGAACACCTGAGTGGCAGCGCCTTTCGCGGACCCTTGCGGCGATCTATGCTGAAGATGTCGGAGCCGCCGTGCGCACTGCGCAGGTGGTGCCCGGCATGATCACCTCAGCCCCGCGGAGGGCATATGAAATTCCCTGCCTTGCTGTTGGCAGCGTCGATGGCCGCTGGCTGGACATCGTTCGCACAGGCCGCCGGATGCCAGTACGACATGCAGTGCAAAGGTGAGCGGATCTGCCACCACGGGCAATGCGTCTATCCCGAAGTGGAAGAGTCCGCCGAAGCGGGCGGCCCGCCAAAGTCGGGCGCTGCCGCAGCGGCTGCCGCGCCGGCGGCGGAGGTGACTCCGGTACCGACCACTTCGGTAACCCCGAGCGCCCCAGCCACGATAACCGGGACCACTATCAAACGCAGCCCCTACCCGCCACCGCCGCGCGGCTGCTGCACCGTGGCCGGCAAGCTGAAGCTGTCGCCGGCCTCGGCGTCGGATACCAGCCTGGCCAGCGGCGACGCATGCCAGGGGCTGACCGCCTCCGGCAAGCCGGTTCCCGGCACGATCTGCAACTAGGCGCAGGCCTGGTGACGTAGCGCAGGACCCTGGCGCCGGCCGTCACACGGCCACGGCGCCCGGTCCGTCTTCGGGCCGCCGCACGCGGAACCAGGCCGCGTACAGCGCCGGCAGAAACAGCAGCGTCAGCACCGTGGCGATGATCAGCCCGCCCATGATGGCCACCGCCATCGGCCCCCAGAACATCGACCGCGACAGCGGGATCATCGCCAGCACGGCTGCGGCCGCCGTCAGGATGATCGGGCGGAAGCGGCGCACTGCGGCTTCGACGATCGCAGTCCATTGCGGCACGCCGGCGCGGATGTCCTGCTCGATCTGATCGACCAGAATCACCGAGTTTCGGATGATCATGCCAAGCAGCGCGGTGATGCCCAGCTGCGCCACGAAGCCCATCGGCGCCCGCAGCAGCAATAGCGTGGCCGCGGCGCCGATCAGCCCGAGCGGGCCGGTCAGGAACACCATCGCCGCGCGCGAGAAGCTGTGGAGCTGCAGCATCAGCAGCGTGAAGATGATGAAGATGCACAACGGCAGCTGCGCCGCGATCGAGGCCCCGGCCTTGCCGCTCTCTTCTTCCGCCCCCGCCACGGTGATGCGGTAGCCCGGCGGCAGCTGCGCGCGCAGCGCGTCCAGCTTCGGGTTGACCTGCGCGGTGACGGTCGGGCCCTGGATGCCGTCGACCACGTCGGCCTGCACGGTCACGCCGAAGTCGCGGTTTTCGCGCCAGACCACGCCGGGCTCGGCGCGCAGCGTCACGCGTGCTACCTGGGTCAGCGGCACCACGCGGCCGGTGTTGGTCGGCACCAGCATGTTGTTCAGGTCCGAGATTGCGTCGCGCTCGTTGCGCGGCGTGCGCATCAGGATGTCGATCAGCTTGTCGCCGTCGCGGTATTGCCCCACCGGCACGCCGCTCAGCACCGTCTGCGTGACGCGGGCGATGGCCTGGGTGGTAACGCCCAGCGCGCGCGCCTTGTCCTGGTCGATCTCCAGGCGCAGCATCTTGACGTTCTCGTTCCAGTTGTCGTTGACGCCGACGGTGTTGGGGTTGGCGCGCATCTCGGCCTTGACCTGGTCAGCCAGCCGGCGCACGGCGGCGGCGTCCGGGCCGATCACGCGGAACTGCACCGGATAGGCCACCGGCGGCCCGTTGGGCAGCAGCTTGACGCGCCCGCGCAGGTACGGGAACTCGGCATCGAGCAGCTGGATGACGCGGCGGCGCAGCGCGTCGCGCACTTCGGTGCTGGCCGGCATCACGATCACCTGCGCCACGTTGGACTGCGGGAAGATCTGGTCCAGCGGCAGGTAGAAGCGCGGCGCGCCGGTGCCGACGAAAGTGGTCAGGCTGGCGACGTCGCGGTCCTTGCCGATCCGTTGCTCGAAGCGCTTGGCTTCGGTCTCCATCTGGGCGAAGCTGGTGCCCTCCGGCATCCACAGCTCCACCATCAGTTCCGGGCGGCTGGAATCCGGGAAGAACTGCTTCTCGACGAACTTGAAGGCGTAGATGCCCAGCGCGAACGCCACCAGCGTGATCGCGATCACCAGCTTGCGCCAGGTGACGCACCAGTCCACCAGCCGGCGGAAGCGCGCGTAGAACGGCGTGTCGAAGACCTCGTGGGCCTCGCCCGCGCCCGGGCCGCGGGTCTTGAGCAGCAGGTAGCCCAGGTAAGGTGTGAAGTAGACCGCCGCCAGCCACGACAGCACCAGCGCCAGCGCCGTCACCGCGAAGATGGCGAAGGTGTACTCGCCCACCGTCGAACGCGCCAGTCCCACCGGCAGGAAGCCGGCCGCGGTGATCAGCGTGCCGGTCAGCATCGGCATCGCGGTCGAGGTATAGGCAAAGGTGGCGGCCTCCATCTTGGAGAAGCCCTCTTCCAGCTTGCGCACCATCATCTCGACCGCGATGATGGCGTCGTCGACCAGCAACCCCAGCGCCACGATCAGCGCGCCCAGCGAGATCTTGTGCAGGCCGATGCCGAAGATGTTCATGAACAGGAACGTCACCGCCAGCACCAGCGGGATGGTCAGCGCCACCACCAGCCCGGGGCGCACATCGAGCCGCAGCGGCCGCGTGTGCAGCCCGAGCGAGACAAAGCTCACCGCCAGCACGATCACCACTGCCTCGATCAGCACCCGCACGAACTCGCCGACCGAGCGCTGCACCGCCTCGGGCTGGTCCTGCACCTGGTCCATCTCGATGCCCACCGGCAACTGGCCGCGCAGCCGCTCGAAGGCGCTGCGCAGGTTCTTGCCCAGCTCGATGATGTCGCCGCCCTTCTGCATCGAGATACCGAGCCCGATCACGTCCTTGCCGTTGAAGCGCAGGCGCTGCTGGGTGGGGTCGACATAGCCGCGGTAGACGTGGGCGATGTCGCCCAGGCGGATATTGGCGATGCCGTTGGGCCCGCGCAGCACCAGGTTCTCCAGGTCTGCCACGCTGGCGAACTGACCCGACAGGCGCACCTGCAGGTTGTCGCTCGGGGTCACCAGCACGCCGCTGCCGGTCAGGTTGTTCTGCTGCGAGATCTGGTCGGCGATGGCGTTGATGTCCAGCCCCAGCTGGGCAAAGCGCGCCTGGTTGAACTCGATGTAGACCTTCTCGTCCTGCAGGCCGATCAGCGAGACCTTGGCCACCGACGGCACGCGCAGCAGTTCCTGGCGCACCAGGTCGGCATATTCGCGCAGCTCCTTGTAATTGAAGCCATCGGCCGAGAGCGCGTAGATGGTGCCGTAGACGTCGCCGAACTCGTCGTTGAAGAACGGCCCGCGCACGCCGGCCGGCAGGGTCTGCTGGATGTCCCCGATCTTCTTGCGCACGGTGTACCAGACCTGCGCGGTCTCCTTCGCGGGCGAGGTGTCCTTGAGCTGGAAGATCACCGTGGTCTCGCCGGGCTTGGAGAAGCTGCGGATCTTGTCCGCATAGGGCACTTCCTGCAGCTGGCGCTCGATCTTGTCCGTGACCTGGATTGCGATCTGCTCGGCGGTGGCGCCGGGCCAGAAGGCCTGCACCACCATCACGCGGAAGGTAAACGGCGGGTCCTCGTCCTGGCCGAGCTGAAAGAATGCCAGCAGGCCGCCGAGCAGCAGCACCACCAGCAGGTAACGGGTCAGCGGCTGGTGTTCGAGCGCCCAGCGCGACAGGTTGAAGCGGGAATGGTCCATCCGCTCACCCCTGCTTCGGGGTGGCGGCCGCCGCCGACGCCGGCGCGACCGTCTGCAGCGGTCGCACCTTCTGGCCCGGGCGCAGCAGATGCACGCCCGCGGTGACGATGGTCTGGCCCGGCGCCAGGCCCTGGCGCACTTCGATCTCATTGCCAAAGGCTTCGCCCAACGTCACGGCCACCGGCTTGACCGTGCCCGACGCGGCATCGTAGGTCCAGACCATGTCGCGGCCCTGCTCCTGCAGCAGCGCGGTCAGCGGCACGCGCAGCGCCGGCGCGGCGCCGTTGCGCACGAAGGTCACCACCGCGGTCATGCCCAGCTTGAGGTCGGCGGGCGGAGTGGGCACGCTTACGCGGGTGGCGTAGGTGCGCGTGACCGGGTCGGCCGCGGCGGCGATCTCGCGCACGCGGCCGGGCAGCGCGCGCTGCGGCTCGGCCCAGGTATGGACGGTCACCTCGGTCAGGCCGCGCAGCAGGCCGACCTGGTCCTCGGGCAGGCCGATCGCGACTTCCTTCTCGGCGGTCTGCGCCACCCGCACCACCGGCTGGCCAGGGGTGACCACCTGGCCCACCTCGGCGTCGATGGCGGTGACCACGCCGTCGGCGTCGGCATGCAGCACGGCATAGGCGGTCTGGTTGGACTGGCTGCGCAGCCCGGCCTGCGCCTGGCGCAGCCGCGCTTCGGCGGCGTCGAAGCTGGCCTGGCGCCGTTGCTGCTCGGCGGCGCTGATAAAGCCCTTGGCGAACAGGTCGTTGTAGCGCTTCAGGTCGGCCGCGGCGAGGTCGCGGTCGGTGCGGGCGGCCTCGACCTGCGCGCGCGAGCCGGCTTCGGCCAGCGACAGGTCGGCGGGATCGAGCCGGGCCAGCGGCTGCCCCTTGCTGACCACGGCGCCGACGTCCACCAGCCGCGCCGCGATCTTGCCGCCGACGCGAAAGCCAAGCCGCGACTCCACGCGCGGGCGCACGTCACCGGAAAATTCGAAGGCGGTCTTGCCACTGTGCGGACTGAGCTGCATCATGCGCACGGGGCGGATCTCCGGTGCGGGCTCGGGCGCCTTGCCGCAGCCGGCCAGGACCAGCGCGCCGGCCAGCGACAGCGCCGCCACGGCCGGGCCGGGGCGCCTGGCCTGTCGCCGCGGCGTGGTGACGACGGAGGTGGCAGAGGAATCTGGAGCCGCAACTTCCGGCACTTGGCAAAGCACTGGCATCGGTAGGCAACGAGTCGGAATGGGTCAACTGCTGGGCGGGCCGCGCTCCACGATGGATCACGCCGCCTGATCGAGCGGGCCGAGGTGGCAGCCTGACGGGGCCGGCGGGCAGCCGGCGGGTGTCCGGACGCCGGCACGGGCACTAAATAACTTGCCGGTCAGTAATATAACGACCGCCCCGGGGTGCGTCAAACGGCAGGCGACGAAACGCCTGGAATGAAGCTTCAAGCGGCGCTACAGGGCGGCGAACCGCGCCGGACGCACGCGGTCCAGCCCGGCCGCGATGCTACAATCCGGCGCGCCGGCGGCGCACCGCGACGCGGCTGCCCCCATCGGCCTGGCACCCCGCTTATCCGGCGCGGTTCCCCAGCGGTTCCCCAGCGGTTTGCCCACTTCTTCGACCCGAGACCGGCGTGACGCCCGATCAGTATTGCCAAGAGAAAGTCGCCCAGAGCGGCTCGAGCTTCTATTACAGCTTCCTGTTCCTGCCGGCCGAGCGCCGCCGCGCGATCACCGCGCTGTACGCGTGGTGCCGCGAAGTCGACGACGTGGTCGACGACACCCATGACGCCGGCCTGGCGCACCAGCAGCTCGACTGGTGGCGTGCCGAGCTGCGCCGCCTGTTCGACGGCGCGCCGACCCACCCCACTACCCAGGCCCTGCAGCCGCATGTCGCCAGCGCCGGCCTGAGCCAGGCCGAGATGGCCGAGGTGCTGGAGGGCATGGAAATGGACCTGACCCAGACCCGCTACCTGGACGAGGCCGGCCTGGCGCGCTACTGCCACTGCGTGGCCGGCGTGGTCGGCACGCTGAGCGCGCGCCTGTTCGGCTACACCGATCCGCAGACGCTGGTCTTTGCCGAAAAGCTGGGCCAGTCGCTGCAGCTGGTCAATATCCTGCGCGATGTCGGCGAGGACGCCCGGCGCGGGCGCATCTACCTGCCGGTCAATACCTTGCAGCAGTTCCAGGTGCCGGCTTCCGAGATCCTGAAGGGCGAGCATTCCGGGCGCTTTGTCGCGCTGATGCAGTACCACGCCGGCCGGGCCCGCGCGCTGTACCATGAGGCGCTCGCGCTGCTGCCGCGGCAGGACCGTCGCGCCCAGCGCGCCGGCCTGCTGATGGGGGCGATCTACCACGCGCTGCTCGACGAACTCGAAGCCAGCCAGTTCCAGGTGCTGAACCAGCGCATCGCGCTGACGCCGCTGCGCAAGCTGTGGATCGCCTGGAAGACCTGGGTGCGCAACAGCTAGCGCGCGGACTACGCCGCCTTTTCCGACCACCTGTTCCAAGCCGTACCGCCATGACGCAGACCTCCGCCGCCCTCGGCGACACCATCCTCGCCCATGCCGACGAACTCGCCCGTTTCTCCGACATGGAGGGCGGCCTGACCTGCGCCTACCTGACGCCCGCCCACCGCTCTGCGCAGGCCCTGCTGGCGCAGTGGATGGAAGCCGCCGGCATGCAGGTGCGCATCGATGCCATCGGCAATGTCATCGGCCGCTATGCCGCCGATCCCGCAGTGCGTGACGCGCGCGTGCTGCTGACCGGCTCGCATTTCGACACCGTGCGCAATGGCGGGCGCTATGACGGCCGGCTTGGCATCCTGCTGCCGATCGCCGTGCTCGGCGCGCTCAACCGGGCCGGCGTCCGCCTGCCCTATCACGTCGACGTGGTGGCCTTCGCCGAGGAAGAAGGACTGCGCTTCAAGACCAGCTTCCTGGCCAGCAGCGTGCTGGCCGGCCGCTTCGACGCCGCGCTGCTCGAACGCCAGGACGCCGACGGCGTAACCCTGCGCGAGGCGCTGGCCGCATCCGGCCTGCCCGGCGCCGGCGAGCTGCAGGCGCTGCGCGACGCGGCGCTCGATCCGGCGTCGCTGCTGGGCTTTGTCGAAGTGCATATCGAACAGGGTCCGGTGCTGCTGCACCATGAGCTGCCGCTGGGCGTGGTCACGCAGATTGCCGGCAGCAGCCGTTTCTCGGTGCGCGTCGAAGGCCTGGCCAGCCATGCCGGCACCACGCCGATGGGCATGCGCCGGGACGCCGCGGCGGGCGCGGCCGAAATGATCCTGCTGGTGGAGCAGCGCTGCGCGGCGGCGCCGACGCTGGTCGGCACCGTGGGCCAGTTGCAGGTGCCGAACGGCTCGAGCAATGTCATCCCCGCGGCCTGCACCTTCTCGATGGATATTCGCGCCGGCGAGGATGCCATCCGCGAGGCCGCCATCGCCGACATCGTCGCCGGCATCGCGCAGATTGCCGAACGCCGCGGCCTGAGCGCGCAGGTGGAGCGCGTGCCGCCGGTCAACAACGCGCCGTGCGCGCGCTGGCTGATGGATCAGTTCGGGGCGGTGCTGAAAAAGCGCGGGCTGCAGGCGTTCGAGCTGCCGTCAGGGGCCGGCCATGACGCCATGATGATGCAGCGGGTCACCGACGTGGCGATGTTGTTCGTGCGCTGCGGCAACGGCGGCATCAGCCACAACCCGCTGGAGACCATCACCGCCGAAGATGCGCAGCTGGCCGCGGAGGTTTTCGTGGATTTCCTGCGCCACTTCCAGCCGCGCGGCTAGCCGCCCTGGTAGATGTCGCGTCCGAAGTCGTAGAGATTCTTGCGCAGCCGGCGGCGTTCGTCCGGCGACAGCCGCGAGCCGCCGCGTTCCTCGCCGCGCCGGCGCTCGGCCTCGCGCTGTTCGGTGCGATGGCGCTCGGCACGGGCGCGCGCTTCGCGCTGGCTGTTGCCCGGGTCGCTCGCCTGCGCCGACGGATAGCGCTTGAGCAGGTTGGCCATACCCGCCGATTGCGCCAGTGCCGTCCCGCCCGGCATGCACAGCGCCAGCACGGCCAGCGCCAGCGCAAGGCATGCGCCGGCGATACCATGCTGCGGATGCCCGTGCCGGGTTCGGTTCACTTTCATTGATAATGGCGGTCTTGGCTTCGCGAAAAGGCAGTGGTTGGACTGCCTGTTGGACTGCCCTGAAGCCGGGAATTCCGGTACCCCGTCCGGCACCGCGCCCTCTGCAAGCATTGCGCCAGCTGGCGCTGGACGGGCTGGCGGAAGCCGTGGAGCGTCCGGCGAAAATGCGCGGAAAACCGCCGCGCACGGCGCCGAAATGGACGGATTGCGCAGTGTAATCGCACGATTGATGCACACTGCCATACCACGGGGTAAAGTATGTAACGTTTTGTTAAGCCATTTTGAGCGAAAGCGATAGTCGCTAAGATACCGCCATGGAAAATACCAGCCACAAGATTCTTGTCGTCGACGATGACCCGCGTCTGCGCGATCTGCTGCGCCGCTATCTGGGCGAACAGGGTTTTACCGTGCTGGTGGCGGAGAACGCCACCGCGATGAACAAGCTCTGGCTGCGCGAGCGTTTCGACCTGCTGGTGCTGGACCTGATGATGCCCGGCGAAGACGGCCTGTCGATCTGCCGCCGGCTGCGCGGCGCCAATGACCAGACCCCGATCATCATGCTCACCGCCAAGGGCGAGGACGTGGACCGCATCGTCGGCCTGGAGATGGGCGCGGACGATTACCTGCCCAAGCCGTTCAACCCGCGCGAGCTGATCGCGCGCATCCATGCGGTGCTGCGCCGCAAGGGCCCGGCCGAAGTGCCCGGCGCCCCGTCGGAAACGCCCGAGACCTTTGCCTTCGGCGACTTCGTGCTGAACCTGGCCACGCGCACGCTGACCAAGAACGACGAAGAGATCACGCTGACCACCGGCGAGTTCTCGGTGCTGAAGGTGTTCGCGCGCCATCCGCGCCAGCCGCTGTCGCGCGAAAAGCTGATGGAAATGGCGCGCGGCCGCGAATATGAAGTGTTCGATCGCAGCCTGGACGTGCAGATCTCGCGCCTGCGCAAGCTGATCGAGCCGGACCCCAGCAACCCCCGTTTCATCCAGACGGTGTGGGGCCTGGGCTACGTCTTCATTCCCGATGGCGTGAAATAACCGATTGCGGCCGCTGTTCCTATCGTGGCGACCGTAATCGGCCGTACCGCAACGCGGTTCTTTGGTTCGCTGTTCTGGCGGACCTTCATGCTGATCGCCCTGCTGCTGGCCATCTCGCTGGGCATCTGGTTCCAGAGCTACCGGCTGTTCGAACGCGCCCCGCGCGCGCAGCAGATCGCCATGCAGGTGGTCAGCGTGGTCAAGCTCACGCGCGCCGCGCTGCTCTATTCCGATCCCGCGCGGCGTCGCTTCCTGTTGCTGGACCTGGTGCAGAACGAAGGCATCAAGGTCTATCCGCGCGAGAAGGACGACGACTTCGCCGCGCCCACCGCCAACCCGTTCCTGACCTCGCTGGTGCAGCAGGAGATCCGCAGCCGCCTGGGCGAGGACACCGTGCTGGCCACCACCGTCAACGACATCCCCGGCGTGTGGGTCAGCTTCGAGATCGAGGGCGACGACTACTGGGTCGCGATCAGCCCGGAACGCTTCGAGCGCGTGCCCGGCATCCAGTGGCTGTGGTGGAGTATCGCCGCGCTGCTGCTGTCGATCATCGGCGCGGCCTTTATCACCGCGCGCGTCAACTACCCGCTCAAGCGGCTGGCCAACGCCGCGCGCGCCATCGGCGCCGGCGGCGATCCGCCGCCGCTGCCCGAGCATGGCGCCAGCGAAGTGGCGCTGGCCAACCACAGCTTCAACCAGATGGTGCGCGACCTGCGCCAGCTCGACGACGACCGCGTGGTGATGCTGGCCGGCATCTCGCATGACCTGCGCACGCCGCTGACGCGGCTGCGTCTGGAAACCGAGATGTCGCCGATGGACGGCACCACGCGCGACGCCATGATCGCCGACATCGAGCAGATGGACGCCATCATCGGGCAGTTCCTCAATTACGCCCGCCCGCCGCTGGAGACGGTCGAGCCGGTGGACCTGTCGGCGCTGGTGCACGATGCCGTCGGCGTCTATGCCGCGCACGACGACGTGCGCGTGCATGTGCGCGCGAAGGAGCCGGTGATGGCGGTGGCCAACCGCATGGAAGTGCAGCGCATCCTCGACAACCTGGTCGAGAACGCACGCCGCTATGCCAAGGACGAACAGACCGGCATGGCGGTGGTGGAAATCTCCACGCGCGTGGACGACAAGGAAGCCGTGCTGACCGTGGCCGACCACGGCAAGGGCGTGCCCGACGGCCAGCTGTCGCTGCTGACGCGGCCGTTCTACCGGCTCGACGCGGCGCGCAGCGAGGCCAAGGGCGCCGGGCTGGGCATGTCCATCGTCAACCGCATCATGCAGCGCAACGGCGGCCGGCTGCTGCTGGCCAACCGCGCCGCGCCGGCCACCGGCCTGGTGGTCAGCGCATGCTTCCGGCGCGCCTGAGCGGCGCACTGACAGGTTTTCGACAGCCACTGATAGCTTCCTGAAAGGCATTTGACAGGGCAATGACAGGGGCGCGGCGCACACTGGCGCCCGTCAGGCCCGCGGCAACTCCCCTCCCACATGGCGCGGCCCGCGCGCGCCTGGCTGATACCTCCCGAGAATCATGCCGCCGGATCGCACCGGCGGTGACTGAGAGACAGCCATGTCAGAGACCACCGCAGCGTCCGCCGGCTCGCAGCACGGGTTCCGCACCGTGTTTCGCGTCGTCAGCGGCAACTTCCTGGAAATGTACGACTTCATGGTGTACGGCTTCTACGCCGCCGCCATTGCCAGGACGTTCTTCCCGAGCGGCAACGAGTTTGCCTCGCTGATGCTTTCGCTCGCCACCTTTGGCGCGGGCTTCCTGATGCGGCCGCTGGGCGCGATCGTGCTGGGCGCGTATATCGACCACCACGGCCGCCGCAAGGGGCTGATCATGACGCTGGTGCTGATGGCCATGGGCACGCTGCTGATCGCCTGCGTGCCGGGCTATGCCACCATCGGCGTGGCCGCGCCGCTGCTGGTGCTGGCCGGCCGGCTGCTGCAGGGCTTTTCCGCGGGCGTGGAGCTGGGCGGGGTCTCGGTCTACCTGTCCGAGATCGCCAAGCCCGGGCGCAAGGGCTTCTATGTCGCATGGCAATCGGGTAGCCAGCAGGTGGCGGTGATCTTCGCCGGCTTGCTCGGCGTGATCCTGCACGCCACGCTGGCGCCGGCGCAGATGGACGAATGGGGCTGGCGCATCCCGTTCCTGGTCGGCTGCCTGATCGTGCCGTTCCTGTTCCTGATCCGCCGTTCGCTCGAAGAGACCGAGGCCTTCAAGGCGCGCAAGCACCGCCCGGCGATCGGCGAGATCTACCGCTCGATGCTGCAGAACTGGCGCATCATCCTGGCCGGCTGCATGATGGTGGTGATGACCACGGTGTCGTTCTACATGATCACCGCGTACACGCCGACCTTCGGCAAGACCGTGCTGAAGCTGGACGACACCGACAACCTGATCGTCACCATGTGCGTGGGCCTGTCCAACTTCATCTGGCTGCCGCTGATGGGCGCGCTGTCGGACCGGGTCGGGCGCAAGCCGCTGCTGCTGGGCTTCACGGTGGCGACGCTGCTGAGCGCGTATCCGGCGGTGTCGTGGCTGGTGGCCGAGCCGTCGTTCGCGCGGCTGCTGATGGTGGAGCTGTGGCTGTCGTTCCTGTATGGCAGCTATAACGGCGCGATGGTGGTGGCGCTGACCGAGATCATGCCGCCCGCGGTGCGCACCACCGGCTTCTCGCTGGCCTACAGCCTTGCGACCGCGCTGTTCGGCGGCTTCACGCCGGCGATCTCGACCTACCTGATCCACGCCACCGGCAACAAGGCCGCGCCCGGGCTGTGGCTGATGTTCGCCGCGCTGTGCGGGCTGGTTGCCACGCTGGTGATCTTCCGCGCGCGCCGCGGCAGCGAGGCGGCGATGCAGGCGGCTTGATTTCCCCGTAACCGTCACCAAGTTGCCATGTGCGGTGTCATCGTGCATGGCATACTGCCCCATCGGATCGGCGGGGCTGGCGCGACGACGCGCCACATGGTTTGCCTATCGGGCCGTTTGAGAATATCAATTAGCCCGGGCCCGGATGATGACGCATAATCACGTTTTGTCGCGGTACGCCGCCGCAGCAGCCGACTCACCGGTCCCACGCCGGGGCACGCGGCAGCGGCACCGCTCTCATTGCAACCGTATCAGGAGAAGTCTATGAAGACCGTTGGTGACAAGCTCGAAGCCTTCCACGTCGTCGGTGTCAAGCCGGGTTTCAACAATCACGAAGAGAACGGCCAGTCGGCTTTCGAAGACATCACTGAGAAGTCGTTCGAAGGCAAGTGGAAGATCATCTACTTCTACCCGAAGGACTTCACCTTCGTGTGCCCGACGGAAATCGTGGCCTTCGCCAAGCTGAATGGCGACTTCGCCGACCGCGATGCGATCGTGCTGGGCGGCTCGACCGACAACGAGTTCGTCAAGCTGGCATGGCGCCGCGAACACAAGGACCTGAACAAGCTGAACCAGTGGCAATTCGCCGACGTGACCGGTTCGCTGATCGACCAGCTGGGCGTGCGTGACCACGCCGCCGGCGTTGCCCTGCGCGCGACCTTCATCGTCGACCCGGAAAACACCATCCAGCACGTTTCGGTGAACAACCTGAACGTCGGCCGCAACCCGGACGAAGTCCTGCGTATCCTGGACGGCCTGCAAACGGACGAGCTGTGCCCGTGCAACCGTGCGGTTGGTGGCGCCACGCTGTAATTTCTGACCGTCGCCAGACGCCGTGGCGATCCGCGGAGGGCCCCGCCCTCCGCATCGAAACCCGCTTGCGCGGGTTTTTTGAGCTCTGACCGATAGGAGAAATAAATGGAATTCCTCAGCACGATTAAGAATCTTATCCCCGACTACGCCAAGGACATCCGCCTGAACGTGGACGGCACCATCGCCCGTTCCTCGCTGGAAGGCAACGATGCGGTCGGCGTGGCGCTGGCGGCGGCATTCGCGGCGCAGAGCAAGGTGCTGGTGGACGCCATCCGCAATGCCGGCGTGCTGTCGCCCGAGGAAACCAACGGCGCGCTGACCGCGGCGGCGCTGATGGGCATGAACAACACCTGGTATCCGTATGTCGAGATGGCCGACGATCCGGACCTGGCCAGCCAGCCGGCCGGGCTGCGCATGAACGCCTACGCCACCCATGGCGGCGTGGACAAGCGCCGTTTCGAGATGTACGCGCTGGCCGCATCGATCGTGGGCAAGTGCCACTTCTGCGTGAAGTCGCACTACCAGCTGCTGAAGAATGAACAGGGCATGACCGCGCAGCAGCTGCGCGACGTCGGCCGCATTGCCGCAGTGATCGTGGCCGCGGCCAACGTGATCGCGGCGCAGTAAGCGACCCAGCAAGGCATCCGCGCGCCCCCGCGCCCTCCCTGGCGGCCCGGCAACGGGCGCCGTAGCACAACAGCCGGCAGCTTCCCATCGGAACTTGCCGGCTGTCCCCATCCTGCAACCGTCATGGCCGCATCCTGCGCGGGCGCGGCGATCCGCCTACAATCCAGGCAGGATCCGCACTTTCAGCCTGCCATGACCCTGCCTTCGCCGACTTCCCCCCGCTTCCATTACCGCCTGGCGGCGGTGCATGACTGGGGCGATATCGCCGCCGTCACGCAACAGGCCTACGGGCAATACGAGCTCGCCATCATGGAAGATTGCCGCGCCTCGTTCCAGCGCGGCATGCAGGCCGTGCTGGCGACCAGCCACCCGGACATGGAATGGTGGGTGGCGGAGACCGATCACGGCATCATGGGCGCGGTGCTGTTCTGCCACCCGGGCGCGACACTGCCGGCGCTGGACGGCAGCACCATCACCCTGACCCAGCCCGAAGCACGGCTGCTGTCGGTCAGCCCGCAGGCGCGCGGCCTGGGGCTGGGCCGCACGCTGATGCAGATCTGCATCCAGCGCGCGCGCGATATCGGCGCGTCGACGCTGGTGGTGCGCACCATGCCCGAAATGGCGTCGGCCAACCGCCTGTGCCAGCAAATGGGATTCACCAAGCGCACCGAGGCCGGCGCACGCAGCGGCGCGATGGCGCGGCTGATTGACTACACCTACGCCATCCCGCCCGAAGACACCGCGGCAGACACGCCGCGCGCCTGAGTTCAGTCCTGCGCGTCCGCCACCGAGGCGCGCCAGAGCAACACCGCGGCCTGCGCCACGATGCCTTCCTGGCGGCCTTCGAAGCCCAGCTTCTCGTTGGTCTTGGCCTTGACGTTGCAGCGCCCGCGCGCAATCGCCAGGTCTTCGGCCAGGTTGGCCACCATGGCGCCGATATGCGGCGCCAGCTTGGGCGCCTGCGCGATCACCGTGACGTCGACATTGCCGATCTCATAGCCGGCCTCGCGCACGCGGCGTGCCGCCTCGCGCAGCAGCGCGCGGCTGTCGGCGCCAGCAAAGCGTGCGTCGGTGTCGGGGAAATGACGGCCGATATCGCCCAGCGCGGCCGCGCCGAAGAGCGCGTCGGTGACCGCGTGCAGCAGCGCATCGGCATCGGAATGGCCCAGCAGGCCACGGTCGTGCGGGATCTCGACCCCGCCCAGGATCAGCTTGCGGCCGGGCACCAGCGCGTGGACGTCATAGCCCTGCCCCACCCGGATATCGAAAGGCATCATGCGGTCATGCTCCTTTGGCGTGGCTGCCCAGCAGCACTTCGGCCAGCGCGAAGTCCTCCGGGTAAGTCACCTTGAAATTGCGCAGCGAGCCGTTCACCAGCCGCGGATGCAGGCCCAGGCGCTCGATCGCGCTGGCCTCGTCGGTCACCACCGCGCCGGCCGCCATGGCGTCCTGCAGCGCCTGGCGCAGCACGCCCAGGCGGAACATCTGCGGCGTCTGGGCCTGCCACAACCCTTCGCGCGGCACGGTGGTGCCGATGCGGGCGTCATCCTGGGCCCGCTTCAGCGTATCCGGCACCGGCACCGCCAGGATGCCGCCGATGGCGGCGTCCGGATCGTCGTCGCCGTCGCTTTCCACCGCGCGCACCAGCGCGTGGACCATCGCCGGGGTCAGGCCCGGGCGCGCGGCATCGTGCACCAGCACCCAGTCGGCGTCGCTCGCGCCCAGCTGCGCCAGGTGGTGCAGGCCCGCCAGCACCGAGGCATGGCGGCTGTCGCCGCCGACAAAGGCGGTATCGAAGCGCAGCCCGGCAAAGGCGGCAGCGCCGAAGCGCGATTCCAGCGGCATGTCGTCGGGTGCCAGTACCAGCGCGGTGGCGCTGATGGCGTCGCACGCCGAGAACGCCGCCAGCGCGTACCAGATCATCGGCCGGCCGGCCACGGTCTGGTATTGCTTGGGCACGGCACCGCCGGCGCGGCTGCCGGTACCGGCACAGGGAATCAGGGCAAAGCGGCGAGCGGACACAGGATCGGCGTGGAGTGAAAGAAGCGCGGGCTGCAGGCCGGCCCGGCAAGCGGGGCGGCAAACGGACGGCAATCGGCCGGCAGCGGGACAACCGGTGCGCATTCTATAATACGGCCCTTGCCCGTCGCCATGCCGCTTCGCCGTAACCGGCAGGGCGCCACCGGCACCTGATGTCCCCGGTTCCGACCCCCGCCCGCAATGCCGGCGGGGCGTCGTCGTTTTTGAACGCCCCCTGCCGACATGCCTGACGCCACGCCCGCCTTTCCCTTTGTCAACCTGCCGCTGGTCAAGCCGGGGCTGCGCCACAGCGTGGCCGGCCTGCGCGGCTCGGCCGATGCGCTCGCGGTGGCCGCTTATGCGCGCCAGCACCGCGCGCGCGCGCCGATGCTGGCGGTGGTGTGCTCGCATGCGGTCGATGCGCAGCGCCTGGCCGAGGAAATCCCGTGGTTCGCGCCGGAGTTGCGCGTGCGCCTGCTGCCCGACTGGGAAACCCTGCCCTACGACAGCTTTTCGCCGCACCAGGACCTGGTCTCGGAACGACTGGCGACGCTGCACGACATCCAGAGCGGCCAGTGCGACGTGATGCTGGTGCCCGCCACCACCGCGCTGTACCGGCTGGCGCCGCCGGCCTTCCTGGCCGCCTACACCTTCTTCTTCAAGCAGGGCGAGCGGCTCGACGAGGCCGCGCTCAAGGCGCAGTTCACGCTGGCGGGCTACGAGCATGTCAGCGCGGTGATGCGGCCCGGAGAATACAGCGTGCGCGGCGGCCTGATCGACCTGTACCCGATGGGCTCGGCGCTGCCATACCGCATCGACCTGTTCGGCGACGAGATCGAGACCATCCGCGCCTTCGATCCGGACACGCAGCGCAGCCTGTATCCGGTCAGGGAAGTGCGGCTGCTGCCCGGGCGCGAGTTCCCGCTCGACGAAGTCGCGCGCACCGCCTTCCGCGGCCGCTGGCGCGAGGTGTTCGAAGGCGACCCGACCAAGTCGCCGATCTACAAGGACATCGGCAACGGCGTGCCGTCGGCCGGCATCGAATACTACCTGCCGCTGTTCTTCGAGCACAGCGCCACCGTGTTCGACTACCTGCCCGCCGACACCCAGCTCGTATTCGCCGGCAACATCGACGAGGCCATCCGCCGCTTCTGGGCCGATACCACCCAGCGCTACAACTTCATGCGCCACGACCGCGAGCGCCCGCTGCTGCCGCCCGCGGACCTGTTCCTGTCCGAGGAGCAGTTCTTCGTCGCCGCCAAGCCGATGGCGCGGCTGGTGCTGCAGGTGGAAGCCGGCGCGGAGCAGCCGGCATTCTCGGGCATCCTGCCAGACGTCGCGGTCAACCGCCGCGCCGAAGACCCGCTGGTCAACCTGGAGTCGCTGCTGCTCGACAAGCAGACCCGCGTGCTGATGTGCGCCGACTCCGCCGGGCGGCGCGAGACGCTGCTGCAACTCTTTGCCGAAAGCGGCCTGCGCCCGCATCCGGTCGAAGACTTTGCCGCGTTTCTGGCCGGCGACGCGCATTTCTCGATCGCGGTGGCGCCGCTGCAGAGCGGCTTTGCGCTGCCGCAGGCGCAACTGGCCTTCGTCACCGAAGCCGAGCTGTACGCCGGCACCGCGCGACGCACCGGCCGCCGCAAGCAGGAGCAGGCCTCGGCCGTCGATTCGATGGTACGCGACCTGGCCGAGCTGAAGATCGGCGATCCGGTGGTGCACAGCGAGCACGGCATCGGCCGCTACCAGGGCCTGGTGACGCTCGACATGGGCCAGGGCGACGAGGAATTCCTGCACCTGGACTACGACAAGGGCAGCAAGCTCTACGTGCCGGTGCACCAGCTGCACGTGATCTCGCGCTATTCGGGCGCCGATCCCGATACCGCGCCGCTGCACCACCTCGGCTCCGGCCAGTGGGACAAGGCCAAGCGTAAGGCCGCGCAGCAGATCCGCGACACCGCCGCCGAACTGCTCAACCTGTACGCGCGCCGCGCCGCGCGCGAGGGCTTCGCCTTCCCGCTCTCGCCCAAGGACTACGAGACCTTCGCCGAGAGCTTCGGCTTCGAGGAAACCCCCGACCAGGCCGCCGCGATCGCCGCGGTGATCGCCGACATGACCTCGGGCAAGCCGATGGACCGGCTGGTGTGCGGCGACGTCGGCTTCGGCAAGACCGAGGTGGCGCTGCGCGCGGCCTTTGTCGCCGTGCTCGGCGGCAAGCAGGTGGCGATGCTGGCGCCGACCACGCTGCTGGCCGAACAGCATTTCCAGACGCTGTCCGACCGCTTCGCCGAATGGCCGGTGCGCATCGTCGAGCTGTCGCGCTTCAAGACCAAGAAAGAGATCGACGCGGCCATCAAGCAGATCAACGAGGGCAGCGTCGACATCGTCATCGGCACCCACAAGATCCTGTCCGACCAGGTAAAATTCCAGCGCCTGGGCCTGGTCATCATCGACGAGGAACACCGCTTCGGCGTGCGCCAGAAGGAAGCGCTGAAGTCGCTGCGCGCCGAGGTCGACGTGCTGACGCTGACCGCCACGCCGATCCCGCGCACGCTGGGCATGGCGCTGGAAGGGCTGCGCGACTTCTCGGTGATCGCCACCGCGCCGCAGAAGCGGCTCGCGATCAAGACCTTCGTGCGGCGCGAGGAAGACGGCGTGATCCGCGAGGCCATCCTGCGCGAGCTCAAGCGCGGCGGGCAGGTCTACTTCCTGCACAACGAGGTCGAGACCATCGAGAACAAGCGCGCGAAGCTCGCCGAGCTGGTGCCCGAGGCGCGCATCGCGGTGGCGCACGGCCAGATGCACGAGCGCGAGCTGGAGCGCGTGATGCGCGACTTCGTCTCGCGCCGCGACAACATCCTGCTGTGCACCACCATCATCGAGACCGGCATCGACGTGCCGACCGCCAACACCATCCTGATCCACCGCGCCGACAAGTTCGGGCTGGCCCAGCTGCACCAGCTGCGCGGCCGCGTCGGGCGTTCGCACCACCAGGCCTATGCCTACCTGCTGGTGCATGATGTCGACGGCCTGACCAAGCAGGCGCAGCGCCGGCTCGAGGCAATCCAGCAGATGGAGGAACTGGGCTCGGGCTTCTACCTGGCCATGCACGACCTGGAAATCCGCGGCGCTGGCGAGGTGCTGGGCGACAAGCAGTCGGGCGAAATCCACGAGATCGGCTTCCAGCTATACACCGACATGCTCAACCACGCGGTCAAGGCGCTCAAGGCCGGCAAGGAGCCCGACCTGATGGCGCCGCTGGCCGCCACCACCGAGATCAACCTGGGCACGCCGGCGCTGCTGCCCAACGACTACTGCGCCGACGTGCACGAGCGCCTGTCGCTGTACAAGCGGCTGGCCAACTGCGAGACCCCCGAGCGCGTCGACGATATCCAGGAAGAGCTGGTCGACCGCTTCGGCCGGCTGCCGGCGCAGGCGCAGGCGCTGGTGGAAACGCACCGGCTGCGCATCGCCGCGGCGCCGCTGGGCGTGCGCAAGATCGATGCCGGCGAAGCCACCATCAGCGTGCAGTTCGTGCCCAACCCGCCGATCGACGCGATGCGCATCATCGACCTGGTGCAGAAGAACCGCCATATCAAGCTGGCGGGACAGGACAAGCTGCGCATCGAGGCCAAGATGCCGGACGTGGCGGTGCGCGCGCAGACCATCAAGCATACGCTGCGGCAACTGGCGTAGCGCCGATGCCGGGCGTGCATGGACGCGGCGCGCGGCCGGGTGTAGCATCGATTCCTTAACAAGTTAGCGATAACGCCCCATGCCGACCCAAGCCGCCCCAGCCCAAGCCGCTCCAGCCCATTCCCGCCAGCCCGTCCCTGAAACCGCCGCGCGCGGCAGCGCGCTGGAATGGACTCAGCGTCTGGTCGCGTACGACACCACCAGCCGCAATTCCAACCTGGGACTGATCGAGTCGGTGCGCGACCATTTCCTGGCCAAGGGGTTGAAGCCGCATCTGAGCTACAACCCGCAACAGGACAAGGCCAACCTGTTCGTCACCGTGCCCGCGGCCAATGGCGAAACCAACGGCGGCATCGTGCTGTCGGGCCATACCGACGTGGTGCCGGTGGACGGCCAGGCCTGGACCACCGACCCGTTCAAGCCGGTGGTGCGCGACGGCAAGCTGTACGGCCGCGGCACCTGCGACATGAAGGGCTTTATCGGCACCAGCCTGTCGCTGCTGCCCGCCATCCTCGAGGCCCGCCTGCGCGAGCCGGTGCACTACGCGCTGTCGTTCGACGAAGAGATCGGCTGCATGGGCGCGCCCTACCTGCTGGCCGAACTGCGCGAGCGCGGCGTGACTCCCGGCGGCTGCATCGTCGGCGAACCCACCAGCATGCGCGTGATCGTCGCGCACAAGGGCATCAACGCCTACCGCTGCTGCGTGCGCGGCCAGGCCGCGCATTCGTCGCTGACGCCGCGCGGCGTCAACGCCATCGAATACGCGGCGCGGCTGATCTGCTTCATCCGCGACATCGCCGACGAGTTCAAGGCCAACGGCCCCTACGACCAGGCCTTCGACGTGCCCTACACCACCGCGCAGACCGGCACCATCCAGGGCGGCATTGCGCTCAACACGATCCCGGCGCTGTGCGAGTTCGTGTTCGAGTTCCGCAACCTGCCAGGCGTCGATCCGGAAGCGATCTACGCGCGCATCCAGGCCTATGCCAACGACGTGCTGCTGCCGAAGATGCGCGCCGAACATGCCGATGCCGACCTGACGCTGAGCAAGATCGCCGCCGCGCCGTCGCTCGACGTGGCCGAGCAGGAAGCGATCACGCAACTGGTACGCGCGCTGACCGCGGACCGCGACACCAACAAGGTGGCCTACGGCACCGAGGCCGGGCTGTTCCAGCGCGCGGGCATTCCGGCGGTGGTATGCGGGCCCGGCGATATCCAGCAGGCGCACAAGCCGGACGAGTTCGTTGCGCTGGAACAGCTGGTCGCGTGCGAGGCGTTCCTGCACAAGGTGGTGGACAGCCTGCGCGTGAGCTGACTGCCGGCGTATCGAACCCTTGCTCCCCTCTCCCTTTGGGAGAGGGGAGAAACCACTTTGCATTCCACGGTGCATTGCATTTTGCAGAGCGCCAACCACACCGCCAGCATCAGACCAACAACAACGAAGGAGATCCTGCATGGCCGCACGTCGCACCGCATCCCGTTCCACCACCCGTTTCGCCCTCGCCGGCCTGGCCCTGGCCGCCGGCCTGCTGTGCCACAGCGCGCAGGCGCAGACGCCTGCCGCACCCGCCGGCGCCGATGCGCTGCATGCCCAGATCGAAACCCGCGCCAGGGCGGTGGAAAAGCAGCTGATCGCCTGGCGCCGCGATATCCACCAGCATCCCGAACTGGGCAACTACGAAACCCGCACCGCAAAGCTGGTGGCGGACCACCTGCGCAAGCTCGGCATGGAGGTAAAGACCGGCGTGGCCAAGACCGGCGTGGTCGGCGTGCTCAGGGGCGGCAAGCCCGGACCGGTGGTGGCGCTGCGCGCCGACATGGACGCGCTGCCGGTGAAAGAGCGCGTCGACGTGCCGTTCGCGTCCAAGGCCAAGGGCCAGTACCTGGGCAAGGAAGTCGACGTGATGCACGCCTGCGGCCATGACACGCACGTGGCAATCCTCATGGCCACGGCCGAGGTGCTGGCCGGCATGAAGGACCAGCTGCCCGGCTCGGTCAAGTTCATCTTCCAGCCGGCCGAGGAAAGCCCCGCCGACTTCGAGCCCAACGGCTCGAACATGTGGGGTGCCAAGCAGATGGTGGCCGAGGGCGTGCTGGACAACCCGAAGGTCGACGCGATCTTCGGCCTGCACGTCACCAGCGGCATCGAATCGGGCAAGCTGGGCTGGCGCAGCGGCGCCTCGATGGCGGCGGCCGACCAGTTCTGGATCGACGTCAAGGGCCGCCAGACGCACGGCGCGCGGCCGTGGGGCGGGATCGACCCGATCGTGGTGGCGTCGCAGATCGTGATGGGCCTGCAGACCATCCAGAGCCGCCAGGTCAATGCCATGCTGGAACCGTCGGTGATCACCGTGGGCACCTTCCACGGCGGCAACCGCATGAATATCGTGCCGGAGAAGGTCGAGATGATGGGCACCATCCGCACCTATGACGAAGGCATGAAGAAGGACATCCACGCCCGCATGAAGCGCACCACCGAGGCCATTGCCTCGAGCGCCGGGGCCGAGGCGAATTTCCGCGTGGTCGAGCTGTACAACGCCACCATCAACCAGCCGGCGCTGACCGAGAAGATGGCGCCCACGCTGCAGCGCGTGGCCGGCGAGGGCAACTGGATGATCACGCCCAAGGCCACCGCGTCGGAGGACTTCTCGTTCTACCAGGAGAAGGTGCCGGGCCTGTTCTTCAATCTCGGCGTGACGCCCAAGGGCCAGGACGTGACCAAGGCGCCATCGAATCACTCGCCGGAGTTCTATGTGGATGAGCCGGCGCTGATCAACGGCGTGCGCGCGCTGTCCAGCCTGACCGTGGACTACATGGTGATGGCGCAGCGCTGATTCGCCCGGGCGCCGCGCGGGGGGCTACAATAGCGCTTTTGCCGCGTAGCAGCCCCCCGCCTTGCCGACGACCGCGCAAGCGCCCGATTTTCGCCCGTCATGCCCCTGATCCTGCAGAGCCTCGCCCCGCTGTCCCCCGCCGACCTCGACACCGCCCGCACCCTGGCCCGCGCTTCCGCGCTGGTGCCGCGCAGCGACACCGTGGCCGTGGCCGAGGACTGCGCGCCGCTTACGCCGGCGCTGCGCGACGCGCTCGATGATTTCTGCGGCCCGCGCGCGATCGACTGGGCGGTGGTCCCGGCCGGGCGCAAACTGTCCGACTTCCGCCTGGTGGCGATGGACATGGACTCGACCCTGATCACGATCGAGTGCATCGACGAGATCGCCGACTTCTGCGGCCTCAAGGCCGAGGTTTCCGCCATCACCGAAGCCGCCATGCGCGGCGAGATCACCGACTTCAACGAGAGCCTGCGCCGCCGCGTGGCGCTGCTCAAGGGGCTGGACGCCACCGTGCTGGAGCGCGTCTATGCCGAGCGCCTGCGGCTGTCGCCGGGCGCGGAGCGCATGCTGGAAACGGTGCGCGCGCTGGGCCTGAAGACGCTGCTGGTATCCGGCGGCTTCGTGCACTTTACCGACCAGCTCAAGCCGCGCCTGCAGCTCGATTTCACCCGCGCCAACACGCTCGAGATCGTCGACGGCAAGCTGACCGGCAACGTCGTCGGCGAGATCGTCAACGCCGACGTCAAGGCCCGCACCGTGCAGGAAATCTGCGCGCAGATCGGCGCCACGCCGGACCAGGCCATCGTCATGGGCGATGGCTCGAACGACCTGAAGATGATGGCCGTGGCCGGGCTGTCGGTGGCGTTCCGCGCCAAGCCGGTGGTACGCGCACAGGCCAGCGTCGCCTTCAACCACGTCGGCCTCGACGGCCTGCTGGCGCTGTTCCCGCACTGATCCCCCGCCAGGCGCCCCGCCTTCTTAAGCGTCCGCCGCGCGCGGACGCCGCTCGCGCGCCGTCGCCGCGCAAGACGTTCGCGGTGCAGTGAACTCCCCGAAAAGGTATCAGGCACCGCCGTCATTCCCGCGCAGGCGGCAATCCAGCGTCTTTTGCTGTCACGGGGTTCCCGCCGGCGCGAGAACGACAGTGGCAAACTGAACACCCCCCGAGCCGGTGCTTGCGCGTACAAATGCGAATCATTATTATTAATGTTTCGTTGATCTGACATTGCCCCATGCAAGTTCTGGCCGTCCTTCTTGGCCTGGCTGCGGCCGCGTGCCTGTACCTGGCCGCGCCCAACCAGGTGTTGCTGCCGCCTGGCATCCTGACCCGCCGGTGGCTGGCCGGCTGGCTGGGGCTGGCGCTGACGTGCGTCAGCACCTGGCTGTGGAGCCTCAGCGATGGCTGGCCGGTCGCCATCGCCGCCAGCCTCGTCACGGTGCCGTGCGCGCTGTCGGTATGGCCATTCATCGGCACCTGGGCGGCACGCAAGCGCCACGGCGCGCGGGGGCAGCAAGCATGAGCGCGGACACCTCCGGCATGGGTACCAAGTGGCTGGCCGGCACGCTGCTCGGCCTGCCGCTGGCGATGGTGCTGTGCACGCTGGCGATCCTGGCCCTGCCGGGCGGATGGCAGACCGGCATCGTCGCGGCCGTGACGGCCTGCCTGCCGGTGTGGGTAGCGATCATCAGCGCCAGCCTGCTGTTCCGTTCCAGCCGCAGTGCGTGGCTATGGCTGGGCGGCGCCAACCTGCTCGGCTTCGGCGCGCTGTGGGCGCTGCGCCTGGCCGGCCTGGCGCCGGCCGCACTGGCCGCCCTGCCCACTCCCTGAGATTGCCATCATGAAAACCGCAACCCTGCGCCTGTACCAGACGCTGCACACCTGGGTCGGCCTGATGGCCGGCTGGGCCCTGTTTATCGCCTTCTTTGCCGGGGCGATCACCGTATTCCACCACGAGCTGCATGTCTGGCAGTCGCCGTCACGGCTCAAGGGCAGCGCGCCGGTCGAGGCCAAGGCGGACCCGGCTGCAGTCGACCGCTTCATGCAGAAGCTGGTCGCGATCCACCCCGACGCCGCGGCCAGTGCCTACGTGATCATGCCGTCGGAGGGCGAGCCCAGTATCTCTGCCTACTGGCAGGACAAGGCCGGCGAGTGGCAGATGACCACCGATGCGCGCCTGGCCGGCAACGCGGCGATGCAGCGCGACACCTCGCGCGACCACGTCATGGGCGAGCTGTCGGCGTTCCTGAACAGCCTGCACTATTCGCTCGGCATCCCGGTCGGCGGCATCTATTTCATGGGCGCGATCTCGGTGCTGTACGGGCTGGCGCTGGTGTCCGGCGTGCTGCTGCACCTGCCGCGGCTGAAGAAGGACCTGTTCGCGGTGCGCCCCGGTCGCAACCTCAAGCGCTTCTGGATGGACACGCACAACGTGCTGGGCCTGTTCAGCCTGCCCTTCCACCTGGTCTTTGCCATCACCGGGGCGCTGTTCTGCCTGTCGCTGGTGCTGATGATGGTGTTCAACACGCTGACCTTCAACGGCCGCCTGTTCGAGGCGGTGCCGACCGCCACCACCGCGGTGCCGGAAGTGGCCGCGGCAGGCCGCGCGGTGCCGACGCTGCCCACCGCGACGCTGATGCAGATCGCGCGCGAACATGGCGGCGAGCGCTTCACCCCGGAATCGTTCCGCTTCCAGCGCTACGGCGACGCCAACGCCGTGGTCGAAGTGCGCGGCACCAGCACGCGCGCGCTCGGCAACCTGGGCTCGGTCGGCATCCACGCCGCCAGCGGCGAACCCAATGCCGGCCAGTTGACGGCGAACCAGACCGCCGGCGCGCGCGACGGCAACCACGGGCTCTACAGCGCGCTGTACGCGCTGCATTTCGGCACCTTCGGCGAGCTGCCGGTGCGGCTGGTCTACCTGCTGGCCGGCCTGGCCGGCGCCTTCCTGTTCTATTCCGGCAACCTGCTGTGGATCGAATCGCGGCGCAAGCTGCGCCAGGCCGAGCAGCCGCGCGTGCATCGCCTGCTGGCGCAGGCCACCGTGGGCGTCTGCATCGGCTGCTGCATCGGCGTGGCGCTGTGCTTCCCGGCGGCGCTGCTGTGGCCCGAGCGCGCCGTCAGCCAGACCTATTTCATCGTGTTCGGCCTGGCCTGCGCCTGGGCGCTGCTGCGCGCGCCCGTGCGCGCCGCGGTGGAGTTGCTCTATGCCGCCGCGCTGGCCGCGCTGACGGTGCCGCTGTCGAACGCGATCCTGACCGGCGACCACCTGCTGCACAGCATCCCCAGCGGGCACTGGATCATCGCCGGCTTCGACCTCGGCGCGATCGCACTGGCCGCGGGTTTTGTCGCCCTCGCCCGCGCCACCGCGCGGCGGGCCCGCAGCGGGCCGGCGGAGTCGGTCTGGGCCATGCCGCGGGCAGGGCTGGCGCAACCGGCCGCCAGCGCCGCTGCCGGGGCCAAGGCGATGTCCGGCACCGAGACGCGCTGAAGCGCTGCCGCAATAAAAAAACGGACGCCGCGGCGTCCGTTTTTTGTTGTCGGGACTGCCCTACACTACCTGAGTTCAACCACCGCGAGCCCAACCATCATGGAACCGACCTTCCACCAGTTTTCAGAACTGTTCGACCAGCTTGGCCTGGCGTCCGACGAAGCCAGCATCCGCAACTTCATCGGCAAGCATGCGCCGCTGCCCGAGACCCTCGACCTGGCCGAAGCCCCGTTCTGGACGCCCGCCCAGGCCGCCCTGCTGCGCGACGAGCTGCTCGACGACGCCGACTGGGCCGAAGTCGTCGACCAGCTCAACCTGGCGCTGAGGCAGCCAGCCTGACGTTGCCGCCCGCTCAGGCGGACAGCGTGCCCTCGATCGCCTGGCGCAGATCGGCGATCAGGTCGCGCGTGTCTTCCAGGCCGATATAGAGCCGCACCAGCTCGCCGGTATCGTCCCAGCCCGCCGGCGGCCAGGTGCCGGCCGGGCGCATGCCCTGCACGTGGTACGGCACCGCCAGGCTGTGCGCGCCGCCCCACGACCAGCCGATGGCAAACAGCTGCAGGGCTTCGACGAAGGCATCGACCTGCTGGCGCGTATGGCGCTCGCGCAGCACGATGGCAAACAGCCCGCTGGCGCCGGTGAATTCGCGGCGCCAGTTGGCATGGCCGGGACAGTCCGGCAGCGCGGGATGCAGCACGCGGGCCACCTCCGGCCGCTGGCGCAGCCATTCGGCCACCTCGCGGGCGGCGCGGTCGTGCGCGGCCAGGCGCACCGGCAGGCTCGGCAGCGCGCGCAGCACCAGATGGCAGTCATCGGCGGACACGCCCCAGCCCATCAGCATGCGGGCGCGCTTGAGCCGGCCGTGCAGGCCATCGTCGCAGGTCAGCACCGCGCCCATCAGCACGTCGCTGCCGCCCGACTGGTACTTGGTCAGCGCCTGCACCGAGATATCGATGCCCAGTTCGAACGGGCGGAAGTAGACGCCGGCCGACCAGGTATTGTCGATCGCGGTCAGCACGCCGCGCGCGCGCGCCGCGGCGACGATGGCGCCGCAGTCGGGCACTTCCATCGTCACCGAGCCGGGCGACTCCATCCAGATCAGGCGCGTGTTGGGCTGGATCAGCGCGGGCAGCGCGGCGGCGTCCATGGGATCGTAGTAGCGCACGGTCACGCCGAAGTCGCGCGCCAGCCACTCGCCATGGTCGCGGTTGGGGCCGTAGACGTTATGCGGCACCAGCACGTCGTCGCCGCTCTTGAGCAGCGCGAAATACACCAGCGAGATCGCCGCCAGGCCCGACGGCTGCAGCAGCGTGTGGCGCGCGCCCTCGAGCAGCGCCAGGTGCTGGCACAGCGCCTCGCTGGTCGGCGTGGCATGCAGGCCGTAGCGCCAGTAGGTGGTGGCGCCGTCGCCATGCGCGCGCAGTTCGGCGAGGTTGCGGAACACCACGGTCGAGCCGCGGTGCGTGGCCGGGGAGAACGAGGCAAAGCCGGGGGCGATGTCCAGCTCGGGCTGGACCGCGACGGTCTGCAGGTAATGGGATGCGGGCTTGTCGGATGGGGAATCGGACACGGCGGTTTCCTTGCTGGCTGCCGGGCGGCCGCGTCACTCGGCCAATGGGGCGGAGTGCTTTAGAGTGCGGCACGGTCAGGCATGAGACGCGATGAGCCTCCGAGCTTACCAGCAAATGCCGCCCGCGCCACCGGGAGGCTTCAGCGCGTGGCGCCGGAAAAGGCCTACCAGCCGGAAATCGACGACTTCGGTGGCGGCGGCGCGTAGGTGACGCCGCTGTTGGGCCTCATGTCGAACGGGGGAATCACCAGCATGCCGAGCGGGCGGATAAAGAACGGCAGCACGATGGCCGGGTTGAAGGCATCGGTCCAGGTGCCGCGCACGGCGCCGCTGGCGTCGATGGTGCCTTCCCAGTTGCCCGACACCCTGGTGCCGTCGTCGGACTCCTCCATCAGGAAGGCGCCGTCTTCCCACTCGCCGGCCAGCAGCCGCACGCCGGCGCCGCGGCCGCTGTATTCGCCGCGCACGCTGTCGCGTTCGTCGGGCTTGGGGCCCAGGCGCAGGCGCACCGGCTGGTCGCCGACCTTGCCGACATAGACCGGCAGCGACGCGTATTCCGGCCGCGGTGCCAGCGGCCGGGCGGCGCCGGTCGACAGCGCCGCGCCGCGGCGGGCCTCGCCGTCGCGGATGGCCTGGTTCAGGCCCAGCGCTTCACCGCCAGCGGTGGCGCCGCTCACCGGGCCGGTCGACAGCTCGGTGGCCGGCGCCGCCTGCGCCGCGCCCGCCAGGGCGAGCACGGCGGCGGCGCCAAGGGTCGTGCAAAGGTCGGTCAGCCGGGCCACGCGCAAGGCAATCCTCAGATCCGTTCGAAGATGGCGGCAATGCCCTGCCCGCCGCCGATGCACATCGTCACCAGCGCGTAGCGGCCTTGCACGCGGTTCAGCTCATGCAGCGCCTTGACCGTGATCAGCGCGCCGGTGGCGCCGATCGGGTGGCCCAGCGAGATGCCCGAGCCATTCGGGTTGACCTTGGCCGGGTCCAGGCCAAGCGCCTTGCTGACCGCACAGGCCTGCGCGGCAAAGGCCTCGTTGGCTTCGATCACGTCCAGGTCCGACACCTGCAGGCCGGCACGCTCCAGCGCGATCCTGGTCGCCGGCACCGGGCCGATGCCCATGGTCCTGGGGTCGACGCCGGCATGGCCGTAGGACACCAGGCGCGCCAGCGGCTTCAGGCCGCGGCGCTCGGCCTCGGCGCGCTCCATCATCACCACCGCGGCGGCGGCGTCGTTCAGGCCCGAGGCATTGCCGGCGGTGACGGTGCCGTTTTCCTTGACGAAGACCGGCTTGAGCTTGGTCATGTCGTCCATGGTGGCGTCATGGCGCACATGCTCGTCGGTGTCGAAGCTGACCTCGCCCTTGCGGCCCTTGGTCACCACCGGGACGATCTGGTCCTTGAAGTAGCCGGCCTTGATCGCGGCGGAGGCGCGGCGGTGCGATTCCAGCGCGGCTTCGTCCTGCTGCGCGCGCGAGATCTCGTATTCCTTGGCGACGTTTTCGGCGGTCACGCCCATGTGGATGCGGTGGAACGGGTCGTGCAGCGCGCCCAGCATCATGTCGACCAAGCCGGCATCGCCCATGCGCGCGCCCCAGCGTGCCGCCGGGGCCAGGTAGGGGGCGCGGCTCATGCTTTCGGCACCGCCGCCGATGGCGACGTCGGCATCGCCCAGCAGGATGGTCTGCGCGGCGCTGACGATGGCCTGCAGGCCCGAACCGCACAGGCGGTTGACGGTCAGCGCCGGGGCGTTGACCGACACGCCGCCGTTGACGGCGGCGACGCGGCCGAGGTACATGTCGCGCGGCTCAGTCTGGATCACGTTGCCGAACACCACATGGCCGACGTCGTCGCCCGATACCTGCGCGCGGGCCAGCGCCTCGCGCACCACCAGCGCGCCCAGCTCGGCCGGGGCCACGTCCTTCAGGCTGCCGCCAAAGGTTCCGATCGCGGTGCGGACACCGCTCACTACTACCACTTCACGCGTCATGACTGTCTCCATCCAGGTTATGTTGCACCGCACAGTATAGCCGCAGCGCAGCCAAAGCGAACGGTCGTACTTTTACCTAATGGCAGCCGTGCCGGCATCGTCTGCCGGGACTAGCTCAGACCTCGCCCCACAGGTCGTGGCCGTCGGCGCCGGTGATCTTCACATCGACGAACTCGCCGGCGCGGTAGCGTTGCGAAGTCCGTTGCGGCGGCGCGATATAGACCAGACCGTCGATTTCCGGCGCATCCGCCGACGAGCGGCCGATGCCGCCATCCTGGTTGACCTCGTCGACCAGCACGCGCAGGGTCTGGCCGACCTTGCGCTGCAGGCGACGGGCGGACACCGCCTCGGCCACTTCCATGAAGCGGGCGCGGCGTTCCTCGCGCACTTCGTCGGGCAGCGCGCCCGGCAGGTCGTTGGCCGTGGCGCCTTCCACCGGCGAATACGCGAAGCAGCCGACGCGGTCCAGTTCGGCCTCGGCAATGAAATCCAGCAAGGTCTGGAACTCGGCCTCGGTCTCGCCCGGGAAGCCGGCGATAAAGGTGCTGCGGATGGTCAGTTCCGGACAGATCTCGCGCCAGGCGCGGATGCGGTCCATGGTCTTCTCGGCGTTGGCCGGGCGCTTCATGCGCTTGAGCACGTCCGGATGAGCATGCTGCAGCGGCACGTCGAGGTACGGAAGCACGTGGCCATTGTTCATCAGCGGGATGATCTCGTCGACGTGCGGGTATGGGTACACATAGTGCAGGCGCACCCAGGCGCCGTACTGCGCCGCCAGTTCGCCCAGCGCCGCCACCAGTTCGGTCATGCGGCTCTTGAGCGGACGGCCGTTCCAGAAACCGGTCCGGTACTTGACGTCGACGCCGTAGGCGCTGGTGTCCTGCGAGATCACCAGCAGTTCCTTGACCCCGGCCTTGAACAGGTTCTCGGCCTCCAGCATGACCTCGGCCACCGGGCGCGAGACCAGGTCGCCGCGCATCGACGGGATGATGCAGAACGAGCAGCGGTGGTTGCAGCCCTCGGAGATCTTCAGGTAGGCGTAGTGCTTGGGCGTGAGCTTGATGCCCGCGGCCGGCACCAGGTCGGTGAACGGGTCGTGCGGCTTGGGCAGGTGCGTGTGCACCGCCTGCATCACCTCGCCCAGCGCGTGCGGGCCGGTCACGGCCAGCACCTTGGGATGCACCGACGACACGATGTCGTGGCCCGCCGCGTCCTTCTTCGCGCCCAGGCAGCCGGTGACGATGACCTTGCCATTCTCGGTCAGCGCTTCACCGATCGCGTCCAGGCTTTCCTGCACCGCTTCGTCGATAAAGCCGCAGGTGTTGACCACGACCAGGTCGGCGCCGTCATAGGTGCCGCTGATGGCGTAGCCCTCGGCGCGCAGCTGGGTGATGATCTGCTCCGAGTCGACCAGCGCTTTCGGGCAGCCAAGGGAAACGAATCCCACACGCGGACTATGGTCTTTCTGGTTCGTTGCTTCTGAGGGGTTTTTCACGTTGGAATCCGAATGTGGGGCAAGGCGCGGCGGCCGGACCGTCGATCACTGAGACAAGGCCGCCAGGCGCGAAACAGGCAATCGCGCATTTTAACCGTTTGCCGGAATTTGCCGGCGCCTGACGCACGACATGCTGCCGGGCCACGGTTACGGCGAAGTCACTCCGCGCGTTGCTGGGCTTGCAGGACCTGCGCGATCTGCAGCGAGTCCTGCATCCGCCGGATCGCCGCATGCAGTTCGCCCGCCTGCGGCCAGGTCCGCTTCAGGTAGCTGAGCCAGAGCTTGACGCGTCCATGCTCGTGGCACGAGGCAATGCGCGCATGCAGCTTGTTCAGGTACGTCGCGATCTGGCCCAGCACCAGCGGCCATTCCTCGGCGCACGGCGTGCTGGCCATCTGGCCGCGAATGCGCAGAGCCAGGAACGGGTCCGAGACCGCGCCGCGGCCGATCATGACGTCGTCGCAGCCGCTGACTTCGCGGCAGCGCGCCCAGTCCGCGACGGTCCAGACGTCGCCATTCGCTATCACGGGTATGTCGACGGCCGCCGCAATGCGTGCGATCCAGTCCCAGTGGGCCGGCGGCCGGTAGCCGTGGTCGCGCGTGCGGGCATGCACCACCAGCGAGGCCGCGCCGCCTTCGGCCAGCGCGGTGGCGCAATCGATGGCCAGCGCGGTATCCGACACGCCCAGCCGCATCTTGGCGGTCACGGGGATGTTGGCCGGCACCGCGGCGCGCACCGACGCGACGATCCGGTTAAGCAGCGGCGGATCGGCCAGCAGCATCGCCCCGCCGCCATGACGGTTGACCACCTTGGCGGGACAACCGAAGTTCAGGTCGATGCCGTGCGGCGACAGGGTCGCGGCATAGGCGGCATTGCGCGCCAGCCACTCGGGATCGCTGCCGAGCAGCTGGATCACCATCGGCGTGCCGCTGCGGGTATAGCCGCCGGACAGGATCTCGGGCGTGTCGCGCTCATAGACCCGCGCCGGCAGCAGCGATCCCGTCACCCGCACGAATTCCGACACGCAGCCGTCGTAACCGCCGGTATCTGTCAGCACATCGCGCAGCACATAGTCGGCAAGCCCTTCCATCGGGGCCAGGAACAGCCGGCTCATGGCAGGCACCGCGCCGCGGGCACCGGCGCCGGACAGGAAGATTGGAGAAGGTGGGACATGGGACGCCGCGCAAACAAGGCGAGTCCCAGACTGAGCCGCCGAAAGATGCGATACCGTGGCCCCGGATGGGGCAAAGCGCGCATTCTACCTGCTTTGGGATGGGGCGGTTTTTCGGGAATCGGTGATTCCACACCTGTAGCCTAAAGGCTACGGTGTGGTATGCTCAGCATCCGCACAACCCAAACGTTCGACCGCTGGTACTCCGCCTTGCGCGACAACGCCGCCAGGATTCGCATCCAGGTCCGAATCGACCGCATGCTGAACGGAAATCCAGGCGACGTGAAAGCCCGTGGCGGTGGCATCTTCGAAATGCGGGTGGATCATGGTCCCGGCTACCGCATCTATATTCAGCGACGCGGCGAAGTTCTTGTCGTTCTTCTCTGCGGCGGCAACAAGTCGACCCAGCGCGCTGTTATCGAACGGGCACGCCACCTCGCGGTGAATCTTGACCTGGAGTGAGCCATGAAAGAACCAACCCGCCCTTGGGACTCGGCCGCACAACTGCGCAACGAAAAAGAAATCGCCGCCTACCTGGACGCCTGCCTGGCCGAGGCCGGCGACGACGATCGCTTCATTGCTTACGCGCTCGGCGTGGTCGCACGCGCCCGCGGCATGACGCGGCTGGCCCGCGAAACCGGCCTGTCGCGCGAAAGCCTCTACCGTTCGCTGTCGGGCGAAGGCAATCCGGAATTCGGGACGATCTGGAAGGTGATGCGGGCGCTGGGGATTCGCCTGCGCGCAAGCGCCGGCTGAGCGCCGGCCCGGGTGCGGATGCGTGGCGGGCACCCGGCCCGCCGCCGCTTGTTGCTACTTCTTGTCCGGCTGGTTGAACGGGAACGTGCCGAACATGTTCTTGGCCTGGTTCTGCATCTGCTCCTGCATCTGCACGAACAGGTTCTTGCTCTGCTCGATGTAGTTGCTCATCATGCCCTGCATCATCGGGCCCTGCATGTTCATGAACTGCGACCACATGTCGGGGCTGAACGCTTCGCCGGAATACAAGCCCTTGGAGTTCTCGGCCAGCTTGTTCTGGATGTCGATGAAGGCCTGGATGTTCTTTTCCAGGTAGGTGCCCATCATGCCCTGCATGGCATGGCCGTAGAAGCGGATGATCTGCGACAGCATCGCGCTGGAGAACATCGGCACGCCGCCGGTCTCTTCTTCCAGGATGATCTGCAGCAGGATGCTGCGCGTCAGTTCGTCACCGGACTTGGCGTCGACGACCTTGAACTCCTCGGAATCCATCACCAGCTGTTTGACGTCGGCCAGGGTGATGTAGGTGCTGGTCTGGGTATCGTAGAGCCTGCGATTGGGATACTTTTTGATCAGTCGCTCTGCGCCTTTTTTGGTCGTGGCCATCGGTGCTCTGTCCTTGTGTCGTCGCTGATTGCGCGCTGCTGCACCGCATGGGGTGCAGTGCGCAAATCGGTACCGCCCGCGCCATCTGCTGTAGTCGTGTCGGCCGTGTTGCGGCTGTTCGCGCATGGCTGCGCGCCGCGGCCCGCCGTCTCGCCCCCGCGAGGGCGATGCTGCACGACTATGGTGCTGGCTGCGCCGCTGCCCTGATTCTATGCCCAACAAAGCACTAAGAAAAGCGACGAGGCTTAAGGAAAACCCGGTAGACCGGTGCGCCGCGAAGCCGATGCTGCACCCCCGGAAATGATTCGCGGGCCATGACGGCCCGCGAAACCGGCGGCCAAATACAAGCTCCGCCGCCTTGTGCGCCGCGCTGGCTGCACCGCAAAACGCGGTCGCCGGCGCGGCTGGCTGGGCGCCAGGTCAGCCCATGTGCAGGCCGCCGTTGAGCGAGAAGTCGGCGCCGGTCGAGAACCCGGACTCATCCGAGGACAGCCAGGCGCAGATCGAGGCGATCTCTTCGGGCTCGCCCAGGCGCTTCACCGGGATCGTGGCGACGATCTTGTCGAGCACGTCCTGGCGGATGGCCTTGACCATGTCGGTGGCGATATAGCCCGGCGACACCGTGTTCACCGTCACGCCCTTGGTCGCCACTTCCTGCGCCAGCGCCATGGTGAAGCCATGCAGGCCGGCCTTGGCGGTGGAGTAGTTGGTCTGGCCGAACTGGCCCTTCTGCCCGTTCACCGACGAGATATTGACGATGCGGCCCCAGCCGCGATCGGCCATGCCGTCGATCACCTGCTTGGTGACGTTGAACAGCGAGGTCAGGTTGGTGTCGATCACCGCATCCCAGTCGGCGCGGGTCATCTTGCGGAACACCACGTCGCGCGTGATGCCGGCATTGTTGATCAGCACATCGACTTCGCCGACCTCGGCCTTGACCTTGTCGAAGGCCGCCTTGGTCGAGTCCCAGTCCGCCACGTTGCCTTCGGAGGCGACGAAGTCGAAGCCCAGGGCCTTCTGCTGCTCCAGCCACTTTTCACGGCGCGGCGAGTTGGGGCCGCAGCCGGCCACCACGCGAAAGCCATCCCTGGCCAGCCGCTGGCAAATGGCGGTCCCGATACCACCCATGCCGCCGGTCACATACGCAATGCGCTGAGTCATGTCCACTCCTTGATTGGCTTTTCGTTATTTGCCGCCGGGCCGCGCCATGCGCGCGCCCGGCGCACCCCTTCTTAATTGCGCTCGACCGCCAGCGCCACGCCCATGCCGCCGCCGATGCACAGCGACGCCAGGCCCTTCCTGGCATCGCGGCGCTTCATTTCGTGCAGCAGCGTCACCAGGATACGGCAGCCAGACGCGCCGATCGGGTGGCCGATGGCAATGGCGCCGCCGTTGACGTTGACCTTGGAGGTGTCCCAGCCCATCTGCTGGTGCACCGCCAGCGCCTGCGCGGCGAAGGCCTCGTTGATTTCCATCAGGTCCAGGTCCTGCGGGGTCCAACCCGCGCGCGACAGCGCGCGCTTGGACGCCGGCACCGGGCCCATGCCCATCACCTTCGGGTCCACGCCGGCGTTGGCGTAGCTCTTGATGGTGGCGAGCGGGGTCAGGCCCAGTTCCTTGGCCTTGGCGGCCGACATCACCACCACGGCGGCGGCGCCGTCGTTCAGGCCCGAGGCGTTGGCCGCGGTCACCGAGCCGGCCTTGTCGAAGGCGGGCTTGAGGCCGGCCATGCTGTCGAGCGTGGCGCCGTGGCGCACGAACTCGTCGGTCTTGAACGCCACCGGGTCGCCCTTGCGCTGCGGGATCAGCACCGGCACGATCTCTTCGTCGAACTTGCCGGCCTTCTGCGCGGCTTCGGCCTTGTTCTGCGAGCCCACCGCGAATTCGTCCTGCGCTTCGCGCGTGATGCCGTATTCCTTGGCCACGTTCTCGGCGGTGATGCCCATGTGGTACTGGTTGTACACGTCCCACAGGCCGTCGACGATCATGGTGTCGACCAGCTTGGTGTCACCCATGCGGAAGCCGTCGCGCGAGCCCGGCAGCACGTGCGGCGCGGCGCTCATGTTTTCCTGGCCGCCGGCCACCACGATCTCGGCGTCGCCCGCCATGATCGCGTTGGCGGCCAGCATCACAGCCTTCAGGCCCGAGCCGCATACCTTGTTGATGGTCATGGCCGGCACCATCGCCGGCAGGCCGGCCTTGATCGAAGCCTGGCGCGCCGGGTTCTGGCCCGAGCCGGCGGTGAGCACCTGGCCCATGATCACTTCGCTGACCTGGTCCGGCTGGATGCCGGCACGCTCCAGCGCGGCCTTGATCACGATCGCACCCAGTTCCGGCGCCGGAATCTTCGCCAGCGAGCCGCCAAATTTGCCAACCGCGGTACGGGCCGCGGATACGATGACAACGTCAGTCATGGTGTAGTCCTCTCAATGGAAACAGGGACCCGCAGCCCGCCGGCGCGCGCGGGGCGCACGCCGGCGGACGCGCGGGCATCATGCCTTGGCCTTGACGTAGCGCCCAGGCGCGGGTTCGATCGCAGGGAAGCGCGCGTTGCCGTACTGCGCAGGCGCGGCGCGCTTGGCTCCGGCATGGCTGGCCAGCCATGCCGACCAGTCCGGCCACCAGCTGCCGGGATGCTCGGTGGCGCCGGCGAGCCATTGCTGCGGCGACGCCGGCAAGGCGTCATTGGTCCAGTGGCTGCGCTTTTTCTTTGCCGGCGGATTGATCACGCCGGCGATATGGCCGGAGGCGCCCAGCACGAAGCGCAGCTTGTTCTTCAGCAGCGCGGTCGAGGCATAGGCCGCGGTCCACGGCACGATATGGTCCTCGCGCGAGCCGTAGAGATAAGTCGGCACGTCGATGCTGCCCAGGTCCACCGGCGCATCGCATACGGTCAGCTTGCCGGGCACCTTCAACTCGTTCTGCAGGTAGGTGTGGCGCAGGTACCAGCAGTACCACGGCCCCGGCAGGTTGGTCGCGTCGCCGTTCCAGAACAGCAGGTCGAACGGCACCGGGGTATTGCCCTTCAGGTAGTTGTCGACCACGTAGTTCCACACCAAATCGTTCGGGCGCAGGAACGAGAAGGTGTTGGCCAGCTCCAGCCCGCGCAGCAGCGCGCACGGCGCGCCGGCACCGCCGCCCAGCGTGGCTTCGCGCAGCTGCACGTGGCCCTCGTCGACGAAGACGTCGAGGATGCCGGTGTCGGCAAAGTCCAGCAGCGTGGTCAGCAGCGTCAGGCTTGCGGCCGGATGCTCGCCGCGCGCGGCCAGCACCGCGAGCGCGGTTGAAATGATGGTGCCGCCGACGCAGAAGCCCAGCACGTTGATCTGGTCCTCGCCGCTGATGTCGCGCGCGACTTCGATGGCGCGGATGGCGGCGTGCTCGATGTAGTCGTCCCAGGTGCGCGACGCCATGCTGGCATCGGGATTGCGCCACGACACCAGGAATACCGTATGGCCCTGCTCCACCGTATGCCGCACCAGCGAGCTTTCCGGCTGCAGGTCAAGGATGTAGTACTTGTTGATGCAGGGCGGCACCATCAGCAGCGGGCGCGCATGGACCTTGGCGGTGAGCGGCTTGTACTGCAGCAGCTGGAAGTATTCGTTCTCGTAGACCACCGCGCCTTCGGTCACCGCAACATTGCGGCCCACCTCGAACGCGGTCTCGTCGGTCTGCGAGATCTTGCCCCGCGTCAGGTCCTCCATCATGTTGCGCACGCCGGCGCGCAGCGATTCACCGCCCGATTCGATCAGCAGGCGCTGCGCTTCGGGATTGGTGGCGAGGAAGTTGGCGGGCGACATCGCATCGACCCACTGCGAGATCGCGAAGCGGATGCGCTGGCGCGTCTTGGCATCGGCCTCGACCGCGTCGGCGAGTTCGGTCAGCGCGCGGGCGTTGAGCAGGTAGAAAGCGGCGGCGTAACGGTACGGCACATTGTTGCGCCACGCGTCGCCGGCAAAGCGGCGATCGTGCAGCGGCCCGGTGCCGTCGGGCTTGCCCTCGGCCAGCGCCTGCCACAGCGCGGCGAAGTCCTTCATGTAGCGCTGCTGGATGTCGGCCAGCTGGGCCGGCGCGATCTTGACGCCTGCCAGCGAATCGAGGCCCGGGATGCCGGCCATCATGCCGGATGCGGCCGCGTGGCCGTTGCCTTCAGTGCCCTGCCACTGGCGGGACCATTCCAGCCAGGTGGCTGGATCGAATGGCCCCGGCGTGAACTTGGGTGGTTGGGACTTGCCTTCCTGCGTGGAAGCTGCCGCACCTTTGCCGGTCGCCATGATCAGTTTTGTCTCTCTGCCGTCACTATTCGAACCGGCTCCGGGCATTGCCCTGGCCGGCACTATGCATGGGGAGATGCTATCCGATTGGATCCGGCTCCAGCCCTTCCCAAGCGGGAGGGTCAGCCGGCACATCTGCCCTGGAACTGGCCTGGAACCCAGGCTCGCACAAGCTGCGGCCAGGGCTTGCATCCATTCCGATAGCGGCTCCCTTTTATCCGGCGGGCGCGGCGCCTTGGTTGCCAGCGCCATGCGTTATGCTTGCCGGAAAAACCTGGGAATCGTCAGCGATTCCGAGACATTCGAGGCCATTGTTGCCTTGCAACGCGCGCGCTGTCAATGCGGAAATCCGCCCCGGCGCCGCGCGCTGCCCGACCTACCGGACGGTAATGCAGCACACGCACCTGCCGAGGCCATCGAGCATAGTCGAGAAGGATGAAATTCTGATGTACATCGTGGCCATTGGCTGGCTCTACGTGGCGCTGATGATGGCGATCACCGAGCACAACGTGGTGGCGGGGGTCGCCACCTTCCTGATGTATGGGGTCGCGCCGGTGGCGCTGGTGCTCTACATCCTGGGCACGCCCGGCCGGCGCCGGCGCAAGGCCGAGGCCGAACGCGCGCTGGAGCAAAGCGCCCCGGCGAGCGAGGCGGTGAAGCGCGCGGACGATTAAGGCAGCGCCGCGCTCAGTCGGCCAGCCAGACCAGGCTGGCCATGCGCCCGGTCACGCCGTCGCGCCGGTAGGAGTAGAAGCGTTCGGCATCGGCAACGGTGCAGGCAGCGCCGCCGTGGATGTCGACGCAGCCGGCGCGGGCCAGGCGCGTGCGCGCCAGGGCATAGATGTCGGCGAAGTACTTGCCCGGAGCGCCGGCGCGGAACGCCGCGGCCACCGCGGCCTGTTCGTCCGGGCGTGCCTGCGCGAGGAAGGCCTCGCGCACCTCGGCGCCGACCTCGAAGGCGTTGGGGCCGATCGCCGGACCCAGCCATGCCAGCCAGCGCGTGGCAGCGCCGCCGGCGGCCGCCTGCATCCGCGCCAGCGTGGCCTCGATCACGCCATGGCACAGGCCGCGCCAGCCCGCATGCGCGGCGCCCACCACCGTCCCCTGCGTATCGCACAGCAGCACCGGCAGGCAGTCGGCCGTCATCACGGCGCAGACGTGGCCCGGCGCCAGCGCCAGGCTCGCATCGGCCCGCGGCACGGGATCGCCCGGCGCGCCCACATGGTCGACGGTGGCGACCGCGCAGCCATGCACCTGTTCCAGCCATTGCGGCATCGACGGCAGGCACGCGGCCAGCCGCGCGCGGTTGCGCGCGACGTCGGCCGGATCGTCGCCGACGTGGGTGCCCAGGTTCAGGCCGCCGGGCATGCCGCCGGCGAGTCCGTACGGACCCTGGCTGACCCCGCCCTGGCGCGTGGTCGACAGCGCGCGCACGCGCGCCGGCGCCGGCCAGTCCGGCACCAGCCAGGCGGGATCAGGCGTCGCGCTCATCGCCGTCACCGTCGTCGTCATCGTCATCATCGCCGGCGTATTCCCAGTGGGCTTCGCCGCCTTCCCACACTTCGTCCCAGGCGTCGTCTTCGTCGTCGGCCTGCGCGCTTTCAAAGTCGAGCGCATCGATCAGTGCCTGCAGGTCCTCGGGCGGCTGCGCGGTCCACGACATGTGCTTGCCGGTGGCCGGATGCACCAGGCCGAGCTTGTACGCATGCAGCGCCTGGCGCTCGTACGGCACCGGCAGCGGCACGCGGATGGCGGGACGCTGGCCGCGCTGGGTGGCGCGGAAATAGACCGGGTCGCCCACCAGCGGATGGCCGATCGATTCGAAATGCACGCGGATCTGGTGGGTGCGGCCGGTCTCGAGCTTGCACATCACCATCGACACGAAACCCCGCCCCAGCGGCACCGTCGCCAGCGTGCGGAAATGCGTGCGCGACGGCTTGCCGCTGGCGGTCTGCACGATCGCCATGCGCGTGCGCTCGCGCGGGTCGCGGCCGATGGGCGCGTCGATGGTGCCCTCGTCATAGGTGCGGCCCCACACCAGCGCGATATAGGTGCGCTTGACCGTGCGCGCCTGCAGCTGCCGCACCAGGTCGGTCTGCGCGGTCAGCGTGCGCGCCACCACCATCAGCCCCGAGGTCTCCTTGTCGAGCCGGTGCACGATGCCCGCGCGCGGCAACGACGCGGCGCCCGGGTCGCGATGCAGCAGGCCATTGAGCACGGTGCCGCTCCAGTTGCCGGCGGCAGGATGCACCACCAGCCCGGCGGGCTTGTTGATCACCAGCAGGGTGTCGTCCTCGTAGACCACCTCGAGCGGCACGTCCTCGGGGGCGAACGCCGACGATTCCGGCGCGGCCTGCGGCCGGACCTCGATCCGGTTGCCCATCTGCACCGCGTCGCGCGGACGGCGCACCTGCCCGTCGACGCGCACCGCGCCGCTTTCGATCCATTGCTGCAGGCGGCTGCGCGAAAACTCGCTGAAGTGACGCGCCAGCAATTTGTCGAGACGCTCGCCATGCGAGGCGCTGTCCACCTCCAGCGACAGGGTCACGGCCGGGTCGGCCGCGACAGCCGGCGCGTCGGCGGCATCGTCGAATGCTTCCGCGCTGGCCTCGAAATCGGCCACCACCGCGGCGGCGCGCACCCGTTCGGGTGGCAGTCCTCCCACGCCATCTCCTGCTTGCGGGTTGGGCTGGGGGCTTGGGCTATAATGCTTGACGCTATTTTTCTTCATCCGGGATACGATTGCCCATGCAATTGCAGAGCATGAAACGCGCGCGCTGGCGCACGACAATTGGAGCGGTTCTGCTCGCAGGCGGCTGCGTCATGCTGTCGGCATGCGGCCTGCTAGCGGACCAGCCCGACGAGACCGCCGGCTGGTCGGCCAACAAATTATATTCGGAAGCCAAGGATGCCCTGGATGGCGGCGACTACACCCGCGCCGTCAAGCTGTATGAAAAGCTCGAGGGCCGCTATCCGTTCGGGCGCTATGCGCAGCAGGCGCAGATCGACACCGCCTACGCCAACTACAAGGACGGCGAGACCGCGGCCGCGCTGGCGGCGGTCGACCGCTTCATCCAGCTGCACCCGAACCATCCCACCATCGATTACGCCTACTACCTGAAGGGGCTGATCAACTTCAACGACAACCTCGGCTGGCTGGGCCGCTTCTCGGGGCAGGACCTGAGCGAGCGCGATCCCAAGGCCGCGCGCGCAGCCTACGATGCCTTCCATACGCTGATCACGCGCTACCCGGAAAGCAAGTACACGCCGGACGCCACGCTGCGCATGCAGTACATCGTCAACTCGCTGGCCCAGCATGAAGTGCACGCCGCGCGCTACTACTACCGGCGCGGCGCCTACCTGGCCGCGGTCAACCGCGCCCAGCAGTCGCTGAAGGACTACGACGGCGCACCGGCCAACGAAGAGGCGCTGTACATCATGATCCGCTCGTACGACGCGATGGGCATGAAGGACCTGCGCGACGACACCGCGCGCGTGATGGAGAAAAACTTCCCCGAGAGCGACTTCATCAAGTACGGCGCACGCCGCAAGGACAAGTCCTGGTGGGAAGTGTTCTGACGGGAAGTGATCTGATGCCGCCGCGCCGGCAGCGATAAAAAAACGGGACGTGTCGGATGACCGTCCCGTTTTTCTTTTGGCGCGCTCTGTCGTGGTCAGTCGGCGGCCGCATCCCCGGCGTCGGTTTCGTCCTGCTGCCCGGCGGGCGATCCGCGCAGCGACTCCAGGAAGCGCACCACCGTGGCCGCCTCGCGCGTGCGCGTGAACGGCGGCAGGCTCTGCCAGATCTGGCGCCCATAGGGCTTCTCGACCAGGCGCGTGTCGAAGATCGCCAGCACGCCGCGGTCCGATTCGGAACGGATCAGCCGCCCCGCCCCCTGCTTGAGCGTGATCACCGCATGCGGCAGCTGGTGCACGGCAAACGGGCTCAGGCCCTTCTTCTGCAGCACTTCCATGCGCGCGGCCAGCACCGGATCGTCGGGCGGCGCGAACGGCAGCTTGTCGATGATCACCAGGGACAGCGCCTCGCCGCGCACGTCCACGCCCTCCCAGAAGCTCTGGCTGCCGACCAGCACCGCATTGCCAAGCTCGCGGAAGCGGTCCAGCAGCTCGGTGCGGCTGGCCTGGCCCTGCACCAGCAGCGGCAGGTTCAGGCCGCGTTCGGCAAAGGCATCGTAGAGCAGGTCCGAGGCCCGCTGCACCGCGCGCAGCGTGGTGCACAGCAGGAAGGTGCGCCCGCCGGCGGCCTCGATCAGCGGCAGCGCGGCCTGCACCACTGCATCGGTGAACTGCGGCGACTGCGGCGCAGGCATGTCGCGCGGCACGTACAGCAGGCCCTGCTTCGCGTAGTCGAACGGGCTGGGCAACGTCAGCGAGCGCTCCTTGTCGAGCCCCAGCTGCGCGGCGTAGTGGGTGAAATTGCCCTTCACCGACAGCGTCGCCGAGGTAAAGACCCACGCGCGCGGCTGCCCCCCGCGCTGCCGCGTGAAGATCGGCGCGATCGACAGCGGCGTACGGTGCAGCTGCACAGTGTGCGAGAACACCTCGACCCAGCGCACGGTTTCCGGGCCGGCGGATGGCGCGGCCCCGCCCTGCTCCTGCCCCTGCTCCTCGCCGTCGGCTGGCTGCGGTGCCGGCGCGGCCGGGGCATCGGTGCGCCAGGCGGCCAGCTTGTTGGCCAGCTCGAGCGCGCGGCGGTGGCATTGCTGCAGCGATTCGGCGCGCTCGGCCTGGCTTTCGAGCATCTCGACGAAGTCGGACAGCGCCGCGTCGAGCGCATCGAGGGTCTCGTTGAAGGGTTCGGCGATGCGGCGGTCGGCCTCGATCTGGCCCAGCGCCAGGCGCGCGTTGTCCTTGCCGAAGGCCAGGCGCAGGTCGCGCGCGGCGCGTTCCAGCGGCGCGCCCAGCGCCACCCAGTCGACCGCATCGCGCGCATGCGACAGGCCCTCGGCCACGGTATCGCGCGCGATCTCCAGCAGCTGGCTGGTCGACAGCGTCTCGCCGAAGAACAGCGTGGCGGTCTCGGGCAGCTGGTGCGCTTCGTCGAAGATCACGGTGTTGGCCGCGGGCAGCAGCTCGGCCATGCCAGTGTCGCGCAGCACCACGTCGGCAAAGAACAGGTGGTGGTTGACCACCACCACGTCGGCCTGCTGCGCTTCCTTGCGCGCGCGCATCACGAAGCAGTCCTTGTAATGCGGGCATTCCGAGCCGAGGCAGTTGTCGCGCGTGGAGGTCACCATCTGCCACACGGGGGCGTTCTCCGGCACCGACGCCAGTTCCGCCTTGTCGCCGGTAGCGGTTTCCTTGATGAAGCGCCCGATCTCGCGCAGCCACGCCGCATCCTGGCGCGAGGCCAGGCGCCCGCCGGCCTGCGCGCGTTCCAGGTGGTAGTGGCAGACGTAGTTGGCCCGGCCCTTGAGCAGCGCCACCGAGACCGGCACGTTGAGCGCGTGGCGCACGGTCGGGATGTCGCGCAGGAACAGCTGGTCCTGCAGGTTCTTGGTGCCGGTGGACAGGATCACCTTGCCGCCCCACAGCATCGCGGGCACCAGGTAGGCGTAGGTCTTGCCGGTGCCGGTGCCGGCCTCGACGATCACGGAATCGTTCTGCGCGATCGCGCCGGCGACGGCCTCGGCCATCTTGTGCTGCGAGGCACGCGGCCGGTAGCCGGGAATGGCCTGGGCCAGCGTGCCGGTATCGGCAAAGATGGTGGCAAGCTCGGCGCCGCGGCGGGCAGCGGCATCGGCCTGCACGGCATGGGCAGGCGCCGCGGCCTCGCTGAGGTCGCTCGGGTCGCTCGGGTCGCTCGGGTCGCTATCCAGGGACAACTGGCGGGAATCGGGAAGATCGGACAAGGGTGGGGGAATGTTGTATGGGCTGCGGCATACCGGCAGCGATTGCCGGCCATCGCCGCGCCCGGGGGCGGCGGCGCTCAGGCCGGCACGTCGGGTTCGAGCTGCAGCTGCAGCAGCGTGATGGCGTCCTTCAGCTTGAGCCGGCGCTTCTTCAGCCGCCGCAACTGCAATTCGTCATGGACCGCATCGCCGGCCAGCCGGTCGATCAGGTAGTCGAGATCGCGGTGCTCGATCTGCAACTCCATGATGCGCCGCTCCAGGGTATTCAGGTTGCTGTCCATCTACGCCTCCGCTGCCATTGCCGTGCCGGGGCTCAGAAACCGAACGGGCGCGGCGCCGACGCCGCGCCCTGTTGCTGAGCCTTGGCGCGCCGCTCTTCCAGCGCCTTCTGGCGCTGCTCGAGGTCGCGCTGCTTGGCTTCGTATGCCTTCACGTTCTCCTCGCGCTGGCGGGCCTGTTCGGCACCCTTCTGCTGCGCCTCGCGCATGCGGGCATCGAAGTCGGACTGCTTCTTCTGATAGGCCTCGGCATTGGCGGCACGCTGCGGCGCCTCGGCCTGGCGCTGCGCGTCGCGCAGCTGCTGTTCCTGCTGCTTTTTGTCGTACGCCTCGCGGCTGGACTGCTCGCTGGCGGCGCGCCGCGGCTGGCTGGCCTCGAACTCGGCGCGGCGCAGGGCCTGCTCGCGGTCGCGCTCGGCGGCGCGGTGGGCACGCTCGGCCTCGCCCACTTCCAGCTCGCGCTTGCGCAGCACCTGCAGCTCCTCGCGCTGGATTTCCTTGGCGTTGTCGATGCAGCGGGTGACGAAGAACTTGCTGTAGCACTCGCGCTCGGCGGCGGCAAAGCGGTAGTTGGTCCAGGCGCGCGAATCGCCGATGGCCTTGCGCTCGGCGGCAAAATCGCGCGCGGCAGCGGGTGCGGCGCCGGGCGCCGAGGCCTGCGCCTGCGCCGCGCGCAGCGGCATCAGCGCGGCGCACGCCGCCACGGCCACGGCGGCCAGGGCGCCGCGGCGGATCAGGAAGACATCGGGCACGTTGGCGAAGGTTGGCATGGCCGGGAGGGTGGCCTTGGCGACGGCCGGGCGGGACTTGACGATCATGTCCGGATTCTAGCATCCGGGCCGGACCGCGGCCCGCCCCCGGGCGCCCGCGCACGTGCGCGCAACGCCGCCCGCCCGACCCGCGGCACGGGCCCCGCCGGAGGCCCGCGCGCTTGTGGCAAAATGCCCCGCTTTCGACTGACTGCGTCTCACGCTGCGTTCCAAGATGTCCAACCTGCCCGCATCCGTCTCGCAAAAGATCGTCGCGCTCATCGCGGCCGAACTGTCCGTGCAGCCCCGCCAGGTGGCCGCGGCCGTGGCGCTGCTCGATGAAGGCGCCACCGTCCCCTTCATCGCCCGCTACCGCAAGGAAGTGACCGGCAACCTCGACGACACGCAGCTGCGCAACCTGGAAGAGCGCCTGCTGTACCTGCGCGACATGGAAGACCGCCGCGCCGCGATCCTGGCGTCGATCGAGGAGCAAGGCAAGCTCACGCCCGAGCTGCAGGCCGCGATCGAAGCCGCGCAGACCAAGCAGGCGCTGGAAGACCTCTACCTGCCCTACAAGCCCAAGCGCCGCACCCGCGCCCAGATCGCGCGCGAATGCGGGCTGGAGCCGCTGGCGCTGGCCTTGCTGGCAGATCCCACGCTCGACCCGCAGGCCGAAGCGGCGAAGTACGTCAACGGCAACCCCACCGCCGACGGCGGCGTGCCCGACGTCAAGGCGGCGCTGGACGGCGCGCGCGACATCCTGTCGGAACAGTTCGGCGAGACCGCCGAACTGCTGGGCAAGCTGCGCGAGCACCTGTGGAACCACGGCGTGGTGGCCTCGTCGGTGATGGAAGGCAAGGAAACCGCGGAAGAAGAGAAATTCCGCGACTACTACAACTACAGCGAGACCCTGCGCACGGTGCCGTCGCATCGCGCGCTGGCGCTGTTCCGCGGCCGCAATGCCGGCGTGCTGATGGTCAAGCTGGGCCTGGGCGAAGAGCAGGACGCGCTGGTGCCGCACCCGTGCGAAGGCATGATTGCGCGCCATGTCGGCATCCAGCAGCTGGGCCGCCCCGCCGACAAGTGGCTGGGCGACGTGTGCCGCTGGTGCTGGCGCGTCAAGGTGCAGCCGCACCTGGAGACCGAGTTGCTGACGCAGCTGCGCGAAACCGCCGAGAGCGAGGCCATCAAGGTGTTCGGCCGCAACCTGCATGAGCTGCTGCTGGCGGCGCCGGCCGGTCCCAAGTCGGTGATGGGCATCGATCCGGGCATCCGCACCGGCTGCAAGGTGGCCGTGGTGGACAGCACCGGCAAGCTGCTGGAGACAGCCACCATCTATCCGCACGAGCCGCGCCGCGACTGGAACGGCTCGCTCGCCGCGCTGGCGCGCCTGGCCAAGCAGCACAACGTGGCGCTGGTCTCGATCGGCAACGGCACCGCCAGCCGCGAGACCGACAAGCTGGTGCAGGACCTGATGAAGCAGATGCCCGAGCTGAAGCTGACCAAGATCGTGGTCAGCGAAGCCGGCGCCTCGGTCTATTCGGCGTCGGAGCTGGCCGCCAAGGAATTCCCGGACCTGGACGTGTCGCTGCGCGGGGCGGTGTCGATCGCGCGCCGGCTGCAGGATCCGCTGGCCGAGCTGGTCAAGATCGATCCGAAGTCGATCGGCGTGGGCCAGTACCAGCACGACGTCAACCAGCGCGAGCTGGCGCGCGCGCTCGACGCGGTGGTCGAGGACTGCGTCAATGCCGTGGGGGTCGACGTCAACACCGCCTCGGCGCCGCTGCTGGCGCGCGTGTCGGGCCTGAATTCGGTGCTGGCGCGCAATATCGTCGAGTTCCGCGACGCCAACGGCGCCTTCGCCAACCGCAATGCGCTGAAGCAGGTGCCGCGCCTGGGCGACAAGACCTTCGAGCAGGCCGCGGGCTTCCTGCGCATCAACGACGGCGACAATCCGCTCGACCGCTCCTCGGTGCACCCGGAAGCGTACCCGGTGGTGCAGCGCATCCTGGACCACGTCAAGAAGTGCCTGCGCGACGTGATGGGCAACCGCGAGGCGCTGCGCGGCCTGGCGCCGGAGAAGTTCACCGACGAATCGTTCGGCCTGCCGACGGTGCGCGACATCCTGTCCGAGCTGGAAAAGCCCGGCCGCGACCCGCGTCCCGAGTTCAAGACCGCGACCTTCCAGGATGGCGTGGAGGACGTGAAGGACCTGCAGCCCGGCATGGTGCTCGAAGGCGTGGTCACCAACGTGGCCGCGTTCGGCGCGTTTGTCGATATCGGCGTGCACCAGGACGGCCTGGTCCATATCTCGGCGCTGTCGAACAAGTTCGTCAAGGACGCGCACGAAGTGGTCAAGGCCGGGCAGATCGTCAAGGTCAAGGTGATGGAGGTGGACGTCAAGCGCAATCGCATCGGCCTGTCGATGCGGCTCGACGACGAGCCCGGCCAGGCCGCGGCGCGCGCAGGGGGCGGCGACCGCAACGACCGTGGCGGCCAGCGCAATGGCGGCGGCAAGGGCTTCGGCGGCGGCCGTCGCGAGCCGGAGCCGGCCGGCGCCATGGCCGCCGCGTTCGCCAAGCTCAAGCGCTGAGCGCGCCTGCCCCGGCTACAACGCCCCGCACGGTTTGCCGTGCGGGGCGTTTTCGTTTCAGGCGCCGCGGGCGATGCGCACGGACAGGCCCCTGTCTGTACCGTCGCCACTGCCGGCCCGGTTGGCAAACGCCAGCTCCAGCCCATGCAGCCGTGCCACGCGTCGCGCGATGGAAATGCCCAGGCCGTGGCCCTGCTCGTGCTGCCCGGCGCCACCGCGGAAAAAGCGGTCACCGAGGCGCGCCAGCAACGCCGGCGCGACGCCGGGCCCCTGGTCGCGCACGGTGATGCTGTCGGGCCGGAAATCGACCAGCACCAGCGCGCCCGGCGGGCTGTAGCGGATCGCATTGTCGAGCAGGTTGCGCAGCAGCAGCGACAGCAGCGCGGGATCGCCCGCCACCGGCAACGCGGCCTGGTCCGGCGGCGGCCAGGCCAGCTCCACGTCGACCTGCTTCTGCTGCGCCAGCGCCAGGCAGTCGGACAGCGCCTGCTGTGCCACCGGCACCCAGTTGACCGGCTGGCGCGCCGGCAGCCCGGCGGCATCCTCGAGCCGGCTCAGCGTCAGCAGCTGCGACACCAGCCGGCCGATACGGTCGATGCCGGCGGCGACATTGGCCCGCGCCAGCGCGCGTTCGTCGCGGTCGGGCGAGCGCTCGGCGATTTCCCACTGCGCCTTGAGCGCCGCCAGCGGCGTGCGCATCTCGTGCGCGGCATCGGCGGTCAGGCGCCGCTCATGTTCGATCGAATCGGAAACGCGCGCCAGCAGCCGGTTCATCGCATGCACCAGCGGCACCAGTTCGCCGGGAACGGCAGCGAGGCTGAGCGGACGGCGATCGTCCGCGGCACGTGCCTCGATATCCGCGGACAGCGTGCGCACCGGCGCCATCGCGCGCCGCATGAAGCCGATCAGCAGGCCGATCAGCAGCGGCAGGCCCACCGCCCATGGCAGCACCTGCGCGGCAATGTAGGACAGGATCAGCTCATCGCGTTCGCCCAGCTGCTGGCCCACGCACACGCGCCAGCCGGTGTCGGGATCGTCGAGGTAATAGAGCCGCCAGCGCTGCTGATCCAGCGTGACGTCGGTAAAGCCCTTGACGCCTTCGGCGCGCGGCAGCTTGTCGCCGTCGGGATCGATATGCAGCGGCTTGCCGTCGGGCAGCCAGGCGGCGATGGCGAGGTCGCCCAGGCCGGCGTCGCCCAGGTCGCCTTCGTCGAGCCGCGGCACGCGCGCGCGCGACATGCCGGCGGCGATGTCGACCAGCGGCACCACCGACTGCATCTGCAGTGCCATGCGCACCATGTCGGTGTCATAGAGCTCGTTGATCTCGTGCCGCGCGCGCACATAGGTCATGCCCAGCGTCAACAGCCATACCACCGGCGCGGCCACCAGCACCGCCAGCACCAGCCTGCGCTGCAACGTCATGCGCAGTCCTCGGCCGCGCCCAGCGTGTAGCCGGCGCCGCGGAAGGTGCGCACGATCTTCGGATGGATCTTGCGGCGCAGGTGGTGGATATGGACTTCGAGCGCGTTGCTCTCGATGCCGCCCTGCCAGTCGTAGAGCTTGTCGCGCAGCACCTCGCGCGTCAGCAGCCGGTTGGGATGCGCCAGCAGCAGTTCCAGCAGCATGGCTTCGCGGCTGGTCAGTTCGACCGGCTTGCCCTGCCAGTACGCCTGGCGCGCGGCAGGGTGGAAGGCCAGCGCGCCGTGCTGCCACACCGGAGCCGACATGCCCGCCGCGCGGCGCGTGACCGCGCGCAGCCGCGCCGCCAGCTCGTCGAGCGCGACCGGCTTGACCAGGTAGTCGTCGGCACCGGCATCGAGCCCGCCGATGCGGCTGTCGACGGCGTCGCGCGCGGTCAGCACGATCACCGGGATGCGGCTGCCGCGCGCGCGCCAGCGCGCCAGCAGCGTCATGCCGTCGTCGCCCGGCAGGCCCAGGTCCAGCACCACGGCATCGTAGTGGGCCAGGCCGAGCGCATGGTCGGCATCGGTGCCGTTGCGGAACCAGTCGACCGCGTAGTCGAGCAGCTGCAGGCCGCGCCGCAGGCCGTCGCCCAGCATCGGGTCGTCTTCAACGATCAGGAGTTTCATGCTCTGGAGTGGCCCGGAGGTATCACGGCCCGGTGCGCGCGCCGCTTAATGTGCCATTAAGGTTGGCGGATTATGCTCCGCTCACCTTTCAATTGCCTTTGCCCCCGTACAACGCGGCGCGCCGCGCCGGCGTGGACATGGTGTCTGCGCCCGCACCGGCCCGGCCGCCCCCTGCCGCGTCCCCCGTGCCGCGCCACCCTGCTCCGTCGATGCCGTCCCGCTCCCGCATGCCGCACCGTCACGACCCCCTTGCCGCCGCACCCGGGCTGATCCCTGTCCGGGCCGCCATGCCCGGACGTGCCGCGCGCGCTGCCGCGATGCCAGTGGTGCCGATGCTGGTGGTGCTGGCCTTCGCGCTGCTGTGGTTCGGCACGCTCGGCATGCGCCACCTGCTGGGTCCCGACGAAGGCCGCTATGCCGAGATCGCGCGCGAGATGCTGCGCAGCGGCGACTGGGTCACGATCCGCTACGACGGCCTGAAGTACTTTGAAAAGCCGCCGTTCCACATGTGGATGACAGCGGTGTCGTATGCGCTGTTCGGCATCGGCGACTGGCAGGCGCGGCTGTGCGTGGCGCTGGCCGGGGCCGCGGGGCTTGGGGTATCGATGCTCGCGGCCGCGCGCTGGTTCGGCGCGCGCGCCGGGCTGATGGCCGGGCTGGTGCTGGCCAGTGCGCCGATGTGGAATATCGCGGCGCATTTCAACACGCTCGACATGACGCTGTCCGGCGCCATGGCCTGCGTGCTGGCCAGCCTGCTGCTGGCGCAGCATCCGGCGGCGACGCCAGCCGCGCGCTGCCGCTGGATGCTGGCGTGCTGGGTGGCCATGGGCGTGGCGGTGCTGACCAAGGGGCTGGTCGGCGTGGCGCTGCCGGGCCTGGTGCTGGTGCTCTACACCGCCGTGACGCGCGACCTGGCCCTGTGGCGACGCCTGCATGCGCCTACCGGGATCGCGCTGATGCTGCTGGTGGCGGTGCCGTGGTACTGGCTGGTAGCACGGCGCAATCCGGAATTCCTGCGCTTCTTCTTCATCCACGAGCACTGGCAGCGCTATACCTCGACGGCGCACGCGCGCACCGGCGCACCGTGGTACTTCGTGCCGCTGCTGGCCGGCGGCTTCCTGCCATGGCTGGGCCTGCTGCCAGGCATGGTGCGCGCGGTCACGCAGCGCGCCGGCGTGGCGCACACAGCCGGCAATCACCTGCCGTTCCAGCCCGCGCTGCTGGCGGCCCTGTGGGCGCTGGCCATCTTCGGCTTCTTCAGCCTGTCGGGTTCGAAGCTGCCGGGCTACATCGTGCCGATGTTCCCCGCGCTCGGCATCCTCGGCGGCGTGGCGCTGGCGCACGCCGGCGAGCGTGCCTGGACCCGGCAAGTGCGCGCCATGCTGGCCCTCGGTGCCATCGGCCTGCTGGCCAGCCCGGTGGTGGCCACCCTCGATGCCAACAACACGCCCAATGCGCTGTACCGCCACTACGCGATCTGGGCGGCGCTGGCTTGCGCGCTGGTGATGGCCAGTGCCGCCGCGGCCTTGTGGCTGCTTCGGCGCCACGGGCGCATGGCCAGCGTCACGGGCTATGCGTTCGGCATGCTGCTGGCGTTTTCGGTCGCGTTGCTCGGCCACGAAGCCATCGGCCGGGCCGCCTCCGGCATCGACCTGGTTGCGCCGATCGGGCGCGTGCTGCGGCCCGGCATGCCGCTGTACGGTGTCGGCATGCTCGATCACACGCTGCCGTTCTACCTGCGCCATCCGCTGACCATGGTGGCGCAGGCCGACGAGCTGGCCTTCGGCACCGCGCAGGAGCCGCAGAAATGGCTGCCGACCGTCGATGCCTTCGTCGACGCCTGGCAGCATGGCCCGCGCGCCGTCGCGCTGCTGTCGCCGGCAACATTTGCCGAACTGAGCGCGCGCGTGCCGATGCATGTCATCGCGCGCGACTGGCGCCGCGTTGCGGTGGCCAACTTTGCCCTGGCCGGCGAGCGCCAGACGCGCCGGCTGGTTTCCGGTTTCCCTGCCACTCCCCCTGCCACTCCCCCTGCCATTCCTTAACGCATGCAAGTCAAGAAAGTACTGATTCTCGGCGTCAACGGCTTCATCGGCCACCACCTGACGCGCCGCATCCTGGAAACAACGCCGTGGGAGGTCTACGGCATGGACATGAACACGGACCGCCTGGGCGACCTCGTCGACCACCCGCGCATGCACTTCTTCGAGGGCGACATCACCATCAACAAGGAGTGGATCGAGTACAACATCCGCAAGTGCGACGTGGTGCTGCCGCTGGTCGCCATCGCCACCCCGGCCACCTACGTGCGCCAGCCGCTGCGCGTGTTCGAGCTGGACTTCGAGGCCAACCTGCCGATCGTGCGCGCCGCGGTCAAGTACCGCAAGCACCTGGTGTTCCCGTCGACCTCCGAAGTCTACGGCATGTGCGGCGACGAGGAATTCGACCCCGACGCCTCGCCGCTGGTCTACGGCCCGATCAACAAGCCGCGCTGGATCTACGCCTGCTCCAAGCAGCTGATGGACCGCGTGATCCATGCCTACGGCATGGAGCAAGGGCTCAATTACACGCTGTTCCGCCCCTTCAACTGGATCGGCGCGGGGCTGGACTCGATCTTCGAATCGAAGGAAGGCTCGTCGCGCGTGGTGACGCAGTTCCTGGGCCATATCGTGCGCGGCGAACCGATCAGGCTGGTCGACGGCGGCGCGCAGCAACGCGCCTTCGCCGACATCGCCGACGGCATCAGCGCGCTGATGCGCATCATCGAGAATCCCGGCGGCGTGGCCAGCGGCAAGATCTACAACATCGGCAACCCGGGCAATATCCACTCGGTGCGCGAGCTGGCCGAGATGATGCTGAAGATGGCCGCCGACTACCCGGAATACGCGCAGCAGGCGCGCCTCACCCAAATCGTCGAGACCTCGTCGGGCGAGTTCTACGGCAAGGGCTACCAGGACGTGCAGCACCGCGTGCCGAAGATCGACAACACCATCGAGGAGCTGGGCTGGCGCCCCGAGATCGGCATGGAAGCGTCGCTGCGGCGCATCTTCGAGGCGTACCGCAGCCACGTGAGCGATGCCCGCGTGCTGGTCAACCACGGCTGAGCGCTCGCGGCCCATGCAAAGCAGAACGGCGGTGCCCAGGCACCGCCGTTCTGCATCCGGGCATGCTTAGCCCACCGAGACCTCGATCCGGCGCGGCCGCGCTTCATCGCGGCGCGGGATGGTCAGCTTCAGCACGCCATCCTGCAGGTTGGCCTCGATTCCGGACGCGTCAAGGTCCGGGCTGAGCGTGAAGGTGCGCGCATAGCGCGGCTGCCGTACCTCGGCATGCTGCACGCGCAGGCCCGTCGGCATTGGCAGCACCGCCTCGCCCTCGATGCGCAGGCTGCTGTCGTGCACGTTGACCTCCAGCTTCTCGCGCGGCACCCCCGGCAGGTCCGCCCACAGCGTAACGCCCGCGGCGGTTTCGAAGATGTCGACGGCGGGGATCAGCGTCATGGCCGGGGCCTCGTCGCGGCGCTGCGCCACGGCACCGCCCTGCCCGGCCGCATTGGCCTGGTCGCGCTGGACGACTTGATTCGAATCGGTCATGGCTACCTCCTCACATTAGCTGACGGTGATGGCACGCGGGCGCGAGGCCTCGCGCTTGCCGACGCTGATCGACAGGCAGCCGTTGGCGTAGCGTGCCTGCACCTTGTCGGGGTCTGCCGCCTGCGGCAGCTCGATCACACGGCGGAAGCTGCCCGCAAAGCGCTCCTGCGCGTAGGGCCGCGCCTCGGCCTCGCCCTCGGGCTGCGTCGCGGCGCGCTCGCCGCTGATGGTCAGCAGGCCCTTGTCCACCGACACCTCGAACTGCTCCGCCTTCAGGCCCGGGGCAAACACCACGATCTCGATGGAGTCGTCGGTGGTGCCGATATTGAGCGGCGGGAACGCACCGAAACGCCCGGAGCGCAGGCTGGACGGAAAGCCGCCGAACAGGCTCGCCATCTGCCGTTGCATCCGGTCGAATTCACTGAACAGATCAGTCCCGAAAATGAAGTCACTCATGGTTGGATCCTCCTTCTGTGCAGCGGGGAGGCGCACGGACGCCTTGTTTCCCGGCCGCCGGCGCGCCGGCTGGCGGGGAAGCCACAGCGCGTTGCTGCAGCGGCTGGGCAATCCTTAATTAGTGTCCGGGCCGGAGGATTTCAAGAGGGGTTGGTGCAGGCTGGCCGGCGCCTCAGGCGCCGGCGCGGTCGAAGCCGGCCTTGCGCGCCAGCACGATGGCCTGGCCGCGGTTTTCCACTTCCAGCTTGGCGAAGATGCTGGTGATATGGTTGCGCACGGTCTTTTCGCACAGGTCGAGGTGGGCAGCGATCTGCGCGTTGTCGCGCCCCTGCGCGATCAGTTCGACGATATCGCGCTCGCGGCGCGTGAGCGCGGTGAACGCGGCGAACGCGGGAGAGCGCGCCGGCTGCGCCGCGGGCAGGAACCCGCGCACCTCGTCGAGCCAGCGGCGCCACGCCGGCTCGTCTTCCAGCAGCAGGTGGTTGCCGCTTTCCAGCGGCACGAAGCGCGCGCCGGGAATCTCGCTGGCCATCAGGCGGCCCTCATCGAACGGCACGCGCGCGTCGCGCACCGCGTGCAGCACCAGCGTCGGGCACGACACGCGCGGCAGCAGCGCCACCACGTCGATCTCGTTGAACACGCGCATGAAGCGCGCGGCGTTCAGCGGCGAGGTCGACACGCGCTCCAGTTCATTGAACCAGGCATGCTGCTCGGCGGTGCCGCCGGGAATGAACTGGGTGGTGAAGAACTGGCGGAAGGCGGGGTTCTCCTGGCCCCAGCCGAGTTCGGCCAGCTTGTTCATCAACTCGGCTTCCTCGAGCAGGCGCTGGCTCAGGTGGTCGCGCTTGAGGCGCCCGCGCGCGTAGCCGCCGTGCAGCACCAGGTGGCTGACGCGCTGCGGATGCGCCACCGCGTAGGCCACGGCGATCGATGCGCCCTGCGAGATACCCAGCAGCGGGAAATGGTCCACGCCGGTGGCGTCGACGATGGTTTCGAGATCGCGCAGCCAGGCATCGAAGGACAGGTCCTCGATGTCACGGTCGGACAGCCCGCAGCCGCGCTCGTCATAGCGGATCAGCGTATGCGTGTCGGACAGCGCCGTGATCATGTGGCTCCACACCGGGCTGCCGACGTCGAACTCCAGGTGGCTCATCCAGTTGGCCGCCTTGACCAGCGGCGCGCCGCTGCCGGTAACGGCATAGGCCAGCCGCACGCCATCGCGGCTGGTGCACAGGCGGATCTGCTGCTTGAACATCGGCATGTCGGGGCCGCGCGGGCAAGAGCTGCCTGCCGGCGGCCGCGGGCCGCGGCCGCCATGCGGGCGCGCCGCGTGACTCCCCTAGCTTAGGCAAAGGACGGGCGGCGCAAAAGCGCCGCCGCGGGTTCAGGACAGGCATTCCCCGCTGCCGCGCGCATCGCTGCGCGCGCCGTCGGTATACGGGTCGCGAGAAGGGTCGCGAGAGGGGTCGCGAGAAGCTGCGCGCGCGCCCTCGGTGAAGACGTCGAAACGCCCCATGCGCGCGCCGTCGGTATAGGGATCCGCTTTGCGCATTCCGTCCTGGCTCGCGTCGAAGCCGCGCACCCGGCACACGGAAAGGTTGCCGCGCGCCACCACGGGCAGCAGCACGGTCCCAGCGTCCGGACTGCGCGCGCCCTCGGTAAATGCATCGCGCTGGGCGGCGGCGTGGCGCGGCATGGCAGCGGCCAGCGCTTCGCCATAGGCACCGGCGCGGGCGGGCTGGCTCAGGCCGGCGGCGAGTGCGGCAGCGGCAACGAGGGTGTGGGCAAGATTCCTGTGCATTGCAATCTCCAACTGCGGTAGCCGGCGGCAGCGTCAGCCGCGGCGGCTCCGTCATTCAGGCGATCGGCGGCGAAACGGCGCGGCTGCACGGGATCGCCCGTGCCGTGCAAGCCATGGCCTGGCGCCGGCCGGCTGCGATCCCATCAGGGCAGCGGCATGGCGCCGGACTCCGGGTTTCCGGGGGGTTCTGGGGCAGTCTGGAGGCCGCCGCGCCGATGAGGGAACTGCCGCAAGGCGCGGGGCTGAGACAAGCTGAGGGACGCATTGTCGGACGCGGGCCGGTTGGCCGCATGAGGCTACGGTCCCGGTTCGGGCTGCCGCATGGCCGTTTTCCGGGACCTGTGCCCCGCAGCGGGCATTGCCCACAAATGAAAAGCCCCCGGGGCGCCTGGCGGCGCAGACCCGGGGGCTGGCGGCGCGGGCGGCGGGCGCGGCCCGCGCGCGCTCAGATCTCGACCTTGGTGCCCAGTTCGACGACCCGGTTGGCCGGGATCTGGAAGAAGTCCGACGGCTTGGCGCCGTTCTGGTGCATCCACGCGAACAGGCTTTCGCGCCACATCGGCATGCCCGGCAACTTGGACGGGATCACCGATTCGCGGGCAATGAAGAACGAGGTCTCCATCAGCTCGAAATGCATGTCCAGCTTGCGATCGGCCAGGTCCAGCACCTTCTGCACGTCCGGCGTTTCCTTGAAGCCGTATTCGGACTTGAGGATAAATACGCCACCGCCCAGGTCCTTGCAGCTCAGGCGCTGGTCGTCGTCGACGTACGGCACGTCGCGCGTGATGAAGTTCAGGAACACCACGCGCTCATGCAGCACGCGGTTGTGCTTCAGGTTGTGCAGCAGCGAGACCGGCACCGAGTCGGTGTTGCCGGTCAGGAACACCGCGGTGCCCTCGACCCGGTGCGGCGGGTGCGCCAGCAGGCCGGCGATGAACGGCTCGAGCGGAATGCCGTCTTCCAGGCTGCGCGCGCGCAGCAGCTTGCGCCCGCTGTACCAGGTCATCAGCAGGAAGAACGCACTGCTGCCCAGCAGCAGCGGGAACCAGCCGCCCTCGGCGACCTTGAGCAGGTTGGCCGCGAAGAACGACAGGTCGACCACCAGGAAGGCCGCGCCCAGCACCGCGACCAGCGCCGGGTTCCATTTCCAGACGTTGCGCATGCACACCGTCGCCAGGATGGTGGTAATGACCATGGTGGTGGTCACCGCGATGCCATAGGCCGCCGCCAGGTTCTCGGACTTCTTGAACGAGATCACCACGCCGAACACCAGCGCCAGCAGCATCCAGTTGACCACCGGCAGGTAGATCTGGCCGATCTCCGCCGCCGAGGTATAGCGCACCCGCATGCGCGGCAGGAAGCCCAGCTGGATAGCCTGGCTGGTCAGCGAGTACGCGCCCGAGATGACCGCCTGCGAGGCGATCACGGTGGCGCAGGTGGCGAGCAGCACCATCGGGATCCGCAGCAGCTCCGGCACCATCAGAAAGAACGGGTTCTCGGCGCCGGCCGGATTGTTCAGCAGCATCGCGCCTTGGCCGAAGTAGTTCAGCATCAGGCACGGCATCACCAGGATAAACCAGCCCAGGCGGATCGGGCGCGCGCCGAAGTGGCCCATGTCGACATACAAGGCCTCGGCCCCGGTCAGCACCAGGAACACCGAGCCGAGCACGATGAACGCCTGCAGCGAGTGCTCCACCAGGAAGGTAATGCCGTAGTAGGGATTCACCGCCTTCAGGATTTCCGGCGCCTGCACCAGGTTGTAGACGCCCAATGCGCCCAGCGCAAGGAACCACGCCAACATCACCGGCCCGAACAGCTTGCCCACCGCGGCGGTGCCATGGCGCTGGATCAGAAACAGCGCCGCCAGGATCACCAGCGTGATCGGTATCACGAATTGCGACAGTTGCGGCGCGGCAATCTCCAGCCCCTCCACCGCCGACAGCACCGAGATCGCCGGCGTGATCACCGCGTCGCCGTAGAACATGCAGGCGCCGAAGATGCCCAGCATCATCAGCACCCTGGCCTTGCCGGAGCGTGGCGCCACGGTGCGCAGCACCAGCGCCATCAGCGCCAGCACGCCGCCTTCGCCGTCGTTGTCGGCCCGCATCACGAACACCACGTACTTGATCGAGACCACGATGATCATGGCCCAGAACAGCATGGAGATGACGCCCAGCACCGCGTCGGGGCTGAAGGCGATGCCGTGCTCCTTGCTGAAGCATTCCTTGAGGGCGTAGAGCGGGCTGGTGCCGATGTCGCCGAAGACGACGCCTACCGCGCCGAGCACCAGCGCGCGCGTGCTGGGGCTCTCGACAAAATAATGGCTGGTTGTGGACTGGGTCATGAAGTTGGGTCTGCCCGACCGGAGCGCCGGCAGGTTTGTTGGCTCTGCAGCGGGCCGGTCAGATCCGGCGCAACAGCTTGCTGCGCCCGGTGCCGGTGCTGGGTGCGGTTCTTATTGCATTGCACAAACGCGCGCAATTCTAGTGGAACTGTCGACTATCGACCACTGCGGCAAACAGGGATGCCGCTTTCGTGACTTCGGAAGGATGGGAGGGAAGTGGCGGATGGTCAAGCCCTGCGAGAGCAAAACAGCGATACCTTGCGCCCGCAAGAGCCGTTGCGGCAGGGCAACAATAGTGCCTTATACGCCGCTCTCTCTTTCTCTCTCGAGTCAGACGCCGAGGTAGCGGTCCAGCGCTTCGGGCTTGCCGGCCAGGTCGGAGGCGGGGCCGGATAGCACGACCCGGCCCTTTTCCAGCACCACGGCACGGTCGGCGTGGGCCAGCACCGAGCGGAAATTGCGGTCGACCACCACCGAGGCGATACCGGTGGCCCGCACCGTGGCGATGACGGCCCAGATTTCGCGCACGATGCGCGGCGCCAGCCCTTCGGTGGCCTCGTCGAGCACCAGGCAGTCAGGATTGGTCATCAGCGCGCGGCCGATCGACAGCATCTGCTGCTCGCCCCCGGACAGCTGCTGGCCGCCATGGGACAGGCGTTCCTTCAGGCGCGGGAACAGGTCGAGCACGCGCGCCTCGTCCCAGTCGTTGCGGCCATTGCAGCCCTGGCGCGCCGCCATCAGCAGATTCTCGCGCACCGACAGGCTCGGGAAGATGCCGCGACCCTCCGGCACGTAGGCCACGCCCAGCCGCGCCACCTCGAACGGCTGCGCGCGCGAGAGATCGCGGCCGGCCACCAGGATCCGGCCCTGGCGCTGGCGCACATGCCCCAGCAGCGTGCGCAACAGCGTGCTCTTGCCCATGCCGTTGCGCCCCAGCAGCCCGACCGTCTCGCCCGCGCCGACGGTGAAGTCGATGTCGCGCAGCACGTGGCTGGAGCCATACCAGGCGTTGATGCCGGTGGCCTCGATCATCGGCGCCGGCTGTGCCGCAGCAGTTTTGGGCAGGTTCATGCGGCCTCGTCCTCTTCCTCGCCCAGGTAGGCCACCTGGACTTCGTGGTTGGTGCGGATCGCCTGCGGGCTGCCGGTGGCGATCACGGCGCCGTTGACCATCACGGTGATGCGGTCCGCGACCGAGAACACCGCGTCCATGTCATGCTCCACCAGCAGGATGGCGTGGCCTTCGCGCAGGCCGCGCAGCAGCGCCAGCATCCGCGCCGACTCTTCCGCGCCCATGCCCGCCAGCGGCTCGTCCAGCAGCAGCGCGACCGGCTGCGTGGCCAGGCACATCGCCACTTCCAGCTGGCGCTTCTGCCCGTGCGCAAGGTCGCTGGCGCGCCGCTCCGCCAGGTGCTCCAGCCCGGCCCGCTCCATCGCCTCGTCGGCCAGCGTCGCGGCGGTGCGGCAGCCCTGGGCGCTCTCCCACAGCCGCCAGGCGCGCTGCGCGCGCGACTGCGCCGCCAGCCGGCAGTTCTCGCGCACCGTCAGCGGCAGGAAGATGTTGTTGCGCTGGTAGCTGCGCCCCACGCCATGGCGCGCCAGGCGCGGCTGCGACCAGCCGGTCACGTCCTCGCCCTTCAGGCGCAGCCGGCCCGAGGAAGGCGGCAATTCGCCGGACAGCATATTGATCAGGGTCGACTTGCCGGCGCCGTTGGTGCCGATCACGGCGTGGATCTCATGCAGCGCCAGCGTCAGGTCGACCCCCGCCACGGCGGTCAGGCCGCCGAAGCGGCGCGTCAGCTGCTGCGCCTCCAGGATAGGGGTGGCGGGCGCGTTCATGCGGCCTCCGTATGGCTGCGCGGCTCGGCGGCGGCTTCGTCGGTGCCAGAGCCGGCATCGCCATTGCGGCGGCGCCGGCGTCCGTGCCGCAGCACCGACGGCAGGCTCACCAGCCCGCGCGGCAGCAGCGCCACCGCGACAATGATGAAGCCGCCCATCAGCAGCTGCCAGTGCTTGGTCAGGGTACTGAACCACTCGGCCAGCAGCACGAACGAGAACGCGCCCAGCACCGCGCCGGCGAGGCTGCCGACGCCGCCCAGGATCACCATCAGCATGGCGTTGCCGGACTGATGCCACGACGCGATTTCCGGATTGACGAAGCCGAACTGGATCGCATAGAGAAACCCGGCCAGGCCCGCCAGCAGCCCGCCCGCGACAAAGGCACCAAGCTGGTAGCGATAGGTGGCATAGCCGGCCGCGCGCATGCGCTGCTCGTTGTGGCGGATGCCGACCAGCGCGTGGCCGAAGCGCGAGCGCAGCACCAGCATCAGCACCGCCACGGTCGCCACCAGGCCCAGCCACACCAGCCAGTAGAAGTGCATCGGGTCGTTCACCGTCAGCAGGTGCTCGCCGGGCACGGGGAATTCCGGACGGAAGTAGATATAGGTGCCGTCGCTGCCGCCCGCGACCTTGGTGTCGTGGAACACGAAGTACACCATCTGCGCGAACGCCAGCGTCACCATGATGAAATACACGCCGCGCGTGCGCAGCACCAGCGCGCCCACCACCAGCGCCAGCGCGGCCGATGCCGCCAGCGCGCCGGCCAGCAGCACCCAGCCGTTGCCAGGGCCGCTCTGCGGCGCCAGCATGGCGGTGGCGTAGGCGGCCATGGCGAAATAGGCGGCATGGCCCAGGCTGACCAGCCCGGTGTAGCCGATCAGCAGCTGCAGCGAGAGCGCGAAGATCGCCATGATCATCACCTTGCTGAGCAGCTCGATATAGAACTTGTGGCTGTCCGCGGTCAGCAGCAGCGGCAGCCCGGCCAGCACCGCGAAAGCCACCACCCAGCCCAGCGCGGTGGCCAGCGTGGCGTTGCGCGCAGCGTGCCGGCGCGCCGGCAATGTCGTCGGATTCATGTCACCCCGCCTTGAACAGCCCCTGCGGCTTCCACAGCAGGATCACCGCCATCAGCAGGTAGATCAGCACGCCGGCTGCCTCCTGCCAGAACACCTTGCCGAAGGTATCGACAAAGCCCAGCAACAGCGACGCCACCAGCGCGCCCTTGACCGAGCCGATGCCGCCGATCACCACCACCACGAAGCAGACGATCAGCACCTGCCCGCCCATGCCCGGATAGACCGACGACACCGGCGCGGCGATCATGCCGGCCAGCACCGCCAGCGCCACGCCGAGCGCGAACACAAAGCGGTACAGCACGGTGATATTGATGCCAAGCGACTGCACCATCTCGCGGTTGGTGGCGCCGGCGCGGATCATCATGCCCAGGCGCGTGCGGCGGATCACGTAGTACATCGCCAGCGCCACCACCAGGCAGATGGCGGAGATGAACAGGCGGTACACGGGATACGTCATGTCATTGCCGATCGGCAGCGCGCCGTCGAGCAGCGCCGGCACCTGCACCCCGTGCACGTCATCGCCGACCAGGATGCTGCGCAGCTCCTCGAACACCAGGATCAGGCCATAGGTCATCAGCACCTGCTGCAGGTGGTCGCGCTCGTACAGGTAGCTGAAGAAGGCCCACTCCAGCACATAGCCGAACGCCACCGCCAGCACGATGCCCAGCGGGATGGCGATGAACAGATTGCCGGTCAGCCCGGCCAGCGTGAAGGCCAGGTAGGCGCCCAGCATGTAGAAGCTGCCGTGGGCCAGGTTGATCACGCCCATGATGCCGAAGATCAGCGTCAGGCCGCTGGCGACCAGGAATAGCAGCAGGCCGTACTGGACGCTGTTCAGGCACTGGATGAGGAAGGAGACGATGTCCATGCGGGCAATACATCAAGGAACCGATAGCGCCACGCATGCTGGTGGCAAGCTCCCTCTCCCGCGCCTGGGAGAGGGGCGCAAACACGCGGGTGTTGAAGCGCTTACAGCCGGCAGCCGCGCGCCGGATCGGCCAGCGCCTTCACCGCCACCGCACTGACCTTGTTCTCGCGCCCGTCAACCTTGCGCAGGTAGAAGTCCTGCACCGGGTTGTGCGCCTTGGACAGCGTGAAGGTGCCGCGCGGGCTGTCGATCCGGGCACCGCCCATGGCCTTGTACAGGTCGGCCTTGCGCGTCATGTCGCCCTTCACGGCGGTCGCGCCGGCCGCCAGCAGCTGCGCGGCATCGTAGCCCTGCACCGCGTACACGTCGGGCTGCAGCTTGTAGGTCTTGGCGTAGTCCAGGCGGAAATTCTTGTCGCGCGCGTTGCTCAGGCCGTCGGCGTAATGCAGCGTGGTCTCCAGGCCCTGCGCGGCGTTGCCCTGCGCCTCGAGCGTGCCGTCGGTCAGGAAGCCCGAGCCATAAAGCGGAATCTTGTCCTTCAGCCCGGCCGCGGCCCAGTCCTTGACGAACTTGACCGCGCCGCCGCCGGCAAAGAACACGAACACGGCATCGGGCTTGAGCGATGCCACTTCGGTGATCAGCGCCTGGAACTCGACATTGGGGAACGGCAGGCTCAGCTCCTTCACCACCTTGCCGCCCTTGGCCTCGAACGCCTCCTTGAAGCCCTTGACCGACTGCTCGCCGGCAGCGTATTTCCAGGTCAGCGTCACCACCTTCTTCAGGCCGCGCTCGCCCAGCACCTGGCCCATGGCATAGCCCGGCTGCCAGTTCGAGAACGAGGTGCGGAAGATGTTGGGCCCGCACAGCGGTCCGGTGGCCTCGTCGACGCCGGCGTTGGGAATGATCAGCAGCGTGTTGTTTTCCTTGGCCACCTTGACGATGCCCATCTGCACGCCGGAATGCACCGTGCCGACCACCACGTCGACCTGGTCGCGCTTGACCAGCTTGGTGGCATTCTCCGGCGCCTTGGCCGGATCGGACTCGTCGTCGACCTTGAAGTACTCGATCTCGCGCCCGCCCAGCTTGCCGCCCTGCTGCTGCACGTACATGCGGAAGCCGTTTTCGATGGCGTTGCCCAGCGCGGCGTAGGTGCCGGTGTACGGCAGCATGAAGCCGACCTTGATCTTGCCGCCGGCGGGGGCGCCGGTCGCGGGGGCCGCGGTCTGCGCGGACGCGCCGGCCATGGCAAAGACGGTGGCGACGGCAAGGCAGGCAGGCGCAAGCCTGCGCGGTGGGAAGCGACGCATGGTGTCTCCTGGTGGTCAAGCCGGTTGGCTCGCTGGACCGTTGCCGGTCACCCCTGCCTTTGCCATGGGCCGCCGGCGGCGCATCTGGCACCGGGAACCCCTGCGCAATCGGCGGGAAGCCGAATTATTTTAGGTTTGAAGTATATGCGTTTATATGCCTAACCGCGGCCAGCGTCAACGGATCTTTTTGGTCGCGATGGGGCGAATGTCCGCATCGCGCGAGTTTAAGCAAGGTGGTCTGGGGGGCATATCGATGGATACCCTCGATCTGCGCCATGGTGCCGTACTCGTCGTCCTCGCCCTGCACCGCCAGCACCGGGCATTGGATGCCGGACAGCAGCGGCCGCAGGTCCCAGGCGCGGAATTCGGGGTCGAGCCAGATATCGTTCCAGCCCCAGAACGCCGAATCGACATCCGCGTGGTGGCGCGCCAGCCGCTCGCGCAGGTCGGTTTCGAGATAGGCCTGCCGCGTCGCCGCGATGCTTTGCACCGACAGGTCTTCGACCACGATATGGGGCGCCAGCACGGTGATGCCCGCCACCGCACGCGCAAAGCTGGCAGCGTGGATCAGCGCGATCGAGCCGCCGTCGCTGTGGCCGAGCAGCCAGGGTATGCCGTGCGCGCGGCCGGGTCCGATTTCGAGCGCATCGAACAGCGCGGGCAACGCCTCGCGCGCCTGCCGGTGCATGAAATCGGGGCGCCACTTCTCGTCGTGCGGCCGCGGCGTGGAGCGACCGTAGCCGTAGCGGGAAAACACCAGCCCGCGGTAATCGCCGGCCTCGCAGAAGTCCAGCGGAAAGTCGCGCCACATGCTGACCGAGCCCAGGCCCTCGTGCAAAAACACCACCAGCGGGCGCTGCGCGCGCTGCGGGCGCAGCCACTGATATTCGATCTGGATGCGGCGGTTGTCGAACGGAATCTCGACCAGGCTGCTGGGCATGGACATCTTGTCTGGTTGCATCGGTTAAGGAAGTTCAGCCGCGCACGGCCTGCTCGCGCTGGCGCAGGCGGAAGCGCTGGATCTTGCCGGTCGCAGTCTTGGGCAGTTCCGGCACGCATTCGATCTGGCGCGGGTACTTGTACGGCGCCAGGCGCGACTTGATGAAGGCCTGCAGTTCCGCCGCCATGCCGTCGTGCCATTGCTGGCCGGGGCGCAGTACCACGAAGGCCTTGGGCTTGACCAGTTCGTCGGCGTCCGTCACGCCGATCACCGCTGCTTCCAGCACGGCCGGATGCTGGGCCAGCGCGGCCTCGACCTCGAACGGCGAGACGTAGATGCCGCCGACCTTGAGCATGTCGTCGCTGCGGCCGGCGTAGGTGTAGTAGCCGTCCGCATCGCACAGGTACTTGTCGCCGCTGCGGGTCCAGGCGCCGACAAAGGTCTCGCGGCTCTTGTCGCGGTTGCACCAGTACATCAGCGCGGCGCTCGGGCCCTTGATGTAGAGCTCGCCGATCTCGCCGGCGGCGCAGGGCTGGCCCTGCTCGTCGAGCAGCCTGATTTCGTAACCGGGGACCGGCACGCCGGTGGTGCCGTAGCGCACCGCGCCCGGCCGGTTCGACAGGAAGATATGCAGCATCTCGGTGGAGCCGATGCCGTCGAGGATGTCGCAGCCGAAATGCGCCAGGAAGCGTTCGCCGATATCGCGCGGCAGCGCCTCGCCGGCCGAGGTGCATACGCGCAAGGCCACCTGCGCTCGCGCCGGCAGCTCGGGCGCGGCCAGCATGCCGGCGAACAGTGTCGGCACGCCGCAGAACAGCGTCGGCTTGTGCTCGCACAGCCGTTTGAACACGGCCGCGGGCGTGGGCCGCTCGGCCATAAGCACGGTGGTGGCGCCGACCGACATCGGGAAGGTCAGCGCGTTGCCCAGCCCGTAGGCAAAGAACAGCTTGGCCGCGGAGAACACCACGTCGTCCTCGCCAATGCCCAGCACTTGCCGTGCATAGAGGTCGGCGGTATGGAACAGGTTGGCGTGGGTATGCACGGTGCCCTTGGGCCGGCCGGTCGAGCCGGACGAGTAGAGCCAGAACGCCATGTCGTCGGGCCCGGTGCGCGCAGTCGTTGCCGGTGTGCGCGTGCGCGCCAGCATCGCGCCGACGCTGCACGACGGTGCGGCGCCGGCGTGCGGTGCGGCCTGGATCACGGTCGGCGACAGCCCGCTCTTGTCGATCGCGGCCTGCATCACCTGCAGCAGCGGCTCGGACACCACCACCGCGCGTGCGCCACTGTGTTCGAGCATGTAGGCGTAGTCGTCGGCCGTCAGCAGGGTATTGACCGCCACCGGCACCACGCCGGCCAGCAGGCAGCCGAGGAACACCACGGGAAAATCGACCGTATCCAGCGCGCACAGCAACAGGCGCTCTTCCTGGCGCAAGCCGGCCGCGCGCAGCGCGCCGGCGAAGCGGCGGGCCCGCTCGTCGAGCTCGGCGTAGGTCAGCGCGGTGGTGTCGTCGCGATAAGCGGTCTTGGCCCCGCGGCCGGCCGCGAGGTTGCGCGACAGCAGGTCGTCGGCGGCGTTATAGCGTGACGGCAGCGCCGCAATGGCACCAGGGGTGCCGGCCGCGGCAAGGGTGGGGGGCGTCATGTCTGCACTCCTCGGGGTCGCGCGCCGCGACCCGCCACCGCGGGTGCGCGCCGGCGCCAGGCCAGTCGCTGTTATGGGAACCGGCCGGAATGCAGCCGGAATCCGCTTGTTGATGCATTTTATTTCACATCAACTATTATGCAACCAAGGGAATGCACTATAGGACAGGGTTCGCGGACGCAGCCGCCTCCGGCACCACTTGGTGCGACCCCGCTGAACGTATAATGCGCCCCTGCTTTTGCCCGAGCCTTCATTGGCCGCCTCCAACCCCGACCGACACCATGCGCCGCGATTCCGCACCGCTGCCCGCCGCCAGCGCCGCCGAGGCCGACACCCATGCCGCGCCCGCTGCCAACGCCGAACGCGACCCCTACCTGACCCGGCTGGGCGAGCGCATCCGTTCGCTGCGCGCGTCGCGCGGCATGTCGCGCAAGGACCTGGCGCGCGGCGCGGCCGTGTCCGAACGCTACCTGGCCAATCTGGAAACCGGCACCGGCAATGCCTCGGTGCTGCTGCTGCGGCAGGTGGCGCGCGCGCTCGATGTGCCATTGCCGGTGGTGCTGGCCGAGGTGGACACCCTCAACGGCCAGCAGGCGTCCGAATTCGCGCAGATGGTGCAGTGGCTGGCGCAATTGCCAGCCGGCGACCTTGCGCGCGTACGCGAAGCCTGCCGCCATGCGCTGGCGCCGGAACAGTCAGGCGATGCGCGCCACCGCCGCATCGCGCTGATCGGTCTGCGCGGCGCCGGCAAGTCGACGCTGGGGCGCGCGCTCGCCGCGGTGCGCGACGTGCCCTTCGTCGAACTGAATACCGTGATCGAGCAGGAAGCAGGCGCCAGCCTGTCCGAGATCCACTCGCTGTACGGGCAGGCTGCCTATCGCCGCTACGAAATGCGCGCACTGGAGCGGACCCTGCGCGAGCACGACCGCATGGTGCTGGCCACCCCCGGCAGCCTGGTGTCGGAGCCGGCCACCTTCAACCTGCTGCTGGCGCAGTGCTACACCATCTGGGTGCGCACCTCGCCCGAAGAGCACATGGCGCGCGTGGTGGCCCAGGGCGACATGCGGCCGATGGAAGGCAACCGCGAGGCCATGGCCGACCTGCGCCGCATCCTCGAAGCGCGCGCGCCGCTGTATGACCGGGCCGACCTGTCGATCGACACCAGCGGCCAGGACGCCGCCGCCTCGCTGCAGCAACTGCGCGCCCGGCTGGAGGCCGCGGGCGCCTGAAGCTGCCCCGGCGCAGGCCGACAAAGACGTTGCACCACCCGTCTCCATGCACTATATTTCATCAAAAGCCGCAAGGCACGATAGTGCACTCTGGAGACAGCCATGTCCACGCCGGCAATCGCCCCGCACCACCCCGGCTCGGCCGACGCGCCCGCGCCGGTCACGTTCGAGCGCCACCCCGACCAGTACCGCCACTGGAAGCTGAGCTTCAACGGCCCCATCGCCACGCTGGCGATGGACGTCGACGAGGAAGGCGGCCTGCGTCCTGGCTATGCGCTCAAGCTCAATTCATACGACCTCGGCGTCGACATCGAACTGCACGACGCGCTGCAGCGCATCCGCTTCGAGCACCCCGAGGTGCGCACCGTGGTGCTCACCAGCGCACGCGAGCGCATCTTCTGCTCGGGCGCCAATATCTTCATGCTGGGGCAGTCGTCGCACGCGTGGAAGGTCAACTTCTGCAAGTTCACCAACGAGACCCGCAATGCCATCGAGGACGCCAGCCGGCACTCGGGATTGAAGTTCATCGCCGCCTGCAACGGCACTACCGCCGGCGGCGGCTATGAGCTGGCGCTGGCATGCGACGAGATCGTGCTGGTCGACGACCGTTCGTCCGCGGTAAGCCTGCCCGAGGTGCCGCTGCTGGGGGTGCTGCCCGGCACCGGCGGGCTTACGCGCGTAACCGACAAGCGCCATGTGCGCCGCGACCACGCCGACATCTTCTGCACCACCACCGAAGGCGTGCGCGGCCAGCGCGCCAGGGACTGGAAGCTGGTCGACGAGGTGGTCAAGCCGGCGCGCTTCGCCGAATACGTGGCCGAGCGCGCCGCGGCGCTGGCAGCGACCAGCGACCGTCCGCAAGGCCACCACGGCGTCACCCTGACGCCGTTGTCGCGCACCGTCGAGCCGGACGGCTATCGCTACGAGACCGTGCGCGTGCACGTCGACGCCGCCGCGCGCAAGGCCACGCTGACCGTGTTCGGCCCCGACAAGCACCAGCCCGCCGACCTGGCCGGCGTGGTCGCGGCGGGCGCGCAATGGTGGCCGCTGAAGATGGCGCGCGAACTCGACGACGCCATCCTGACGTTGCGCACCAACCATCTCGACCTCGGCATCTGGGTGCTGAAGACCGATGGCGACCCCGCCGCGGTGATGGCGGCCGATGGCCTGCTGCAGGCGCACGCCGGCCACTGGTTCGTGCGCGAGACGCTGGGCATGCTGCGCCGCACGCTGGCGCGGCTGGATGTGTCGTCGCGCAGCCTGATCGCGCTGATCGAACCCGATTCCTGCTTTGCCGGCACGCTGCTGGAACTGGCGCTGGCCGCCGACCGCAGCTACATGCTGCACCTGCCCGACGCCCCCGACGACGCGCCGCGCGTGTTCGTCTCGCCGCTCAACTTCGGCCACTACCCCATGCCCAACGGCCAGACCCGGCTGGCCGCGCGCTTCTACGGCGAGGAGGCCGCGCTGGGCCCGGTGCGCGACCATATCGGCGCGCCGCTGGACGCGCTCAGCGCCGATTCGCTAGGCCTGATCACCGCGGCGCCGGACGATATCGACTGGGAAGACGAGATCCGCATCGCGCTGGAGGAACGCGCCAGCCTGTCGCCGGATGCGCTGACCGGGATGGAAGCCAACCTGCGCTTCGGCGGCGCCGAGACCATGGAGACCCGCATCTTCGGCCGGCTCACCGCCTGGCAGAACTGGATCTTCCAGCGCCCCAACGCCGTCGGCGAGCACGGCGCGCTGAAGGTCTTCGGCAGCGGCAACAAGGCCCGCTTCGACTGGGATCGCGTCTAGCGCGCCCGCAAGACACAGGAGACCAGGACGTGAGCATCGACTACAGCCAGAAGATCCCCAACAACGTCAACCTGTCCGACGACCGCGCGCTGCAGCGCGCGCTCGAGCACTGGCAACCCGCCTTCCTCGACTGGTGGCGCGACATGGGGCCCGATGGCTCGCACGACTTCGAGGTGTACCTGCGCACCGCGGTGTCGGTCGATCCATCGGGCTGGGCGCATTTCGACCACGTCAGGATGCCGGACTACCGCTGGGGCATCTTCCTGCAGCCGGCCGATCCCGAGCGCCGCATCCACTTCGGCGAGCACAAGGGCGAGGCCGCGTGGCAGGAGGTGCCGGGCGAGCACCGCGCCAACCTGCGCCGCATCATCGTGACCCAGGGCGACACCGAGCCCGCCTCGGTCGAGCAGCAGCGCCACCTCGGGCTGACCGCGCCCAGCTTGTACGACCTGCGCAACCTGTTCCAGGTCAACGTCGAGGAAGGCCGCCACCTGTGGGCGATGGTGTACCTGCTGCACCGCTATTTCGGCCGCGACGGCCGCGAGGAAGCCGAGGCGCTGCTGGAGCGCCGCTCCGGCGACCAGGACAACCCGCGCATCCTCGGCGCCTTCAACGAACGCACGCCGGACTGGCTGTCGTTCTTCATGTTCACCTATTTCACCGACCGCGACGGCAAGTTCCAGCTGTGCGCGCTGGCCGAGTCCGGCTTCGATCCGCTGGCGCGCACCACGCGCTTCATGCTGACCGAGGAAGCGCACCACATGTTCGTCGGCGAATCGGGCGTATCGCGCGTGATCCAGCGCACCTGCGAGGTCATGCGCGAGCGCGGCATCGACGACCCGGCCGAGGTGCGCGCCGCCGGCGTGATCGACCTGCCGACCATCCAGCGCTACCTGAACTTCCACTACAGCGTCACCATCGACCTGTTCGGCGCCGACCAGTCGTCGAACGCCGCCACCTTCTACAGCGCGGGGCTGAAGGGACGCTTCGAGGAGGGCAAGCGCGCCGACGACCATCTGCTCAAGGGCGAGGCCTACCGCGTGCTGGAGGTGCGCGACGGGCGCCTCGGCGAGCGCGAAGTGCCGATGCTCAACGCCCTCAATGAAGTGCTGCGCGACGACTACATCAAGGACAGCATGGGCGGCGTGGCGCGCTGGAACAAGGTCATCGAAAAGGCCGGCATCCCGTTCCGCCTGACCGTGCCGCACAAGGCCTTCAATCGCAAGATCGGCACGCTGGCCAACGTCCATGTCTCGCCCGACGGCAGGCTGATATCGGACGCCGAATGGACGGCCAGCGAGCGCGACTGGCTGGCGACCGACGAAGACCGCGCCTTCGTCGCCTCGCTGATGGGCCGCGTCGCCGAGCCCGGCAAGTACGCCAACTGGATCGCCCCGCCGGCGGTGGGCATCAACCGCCAGCCGATGGATTTCGAATACGTGCGCTTCAACTGAAACCAGATACGCCATGGGCGCCCCCGACATCATCAAGCAGCACCTGATCGATCCGGAAATCTGCATTCGCTGCAACACCTGCGAAGACACCTGCCCGATCGACGCCATCACCCATGACGACCGCAACTACGTGGTCCGGGCCGACGTTTGCAACGGCTGCAACGCCTGCCTGTCGCCCTGCCCGACCGGCGCCATCGACAACTGGCGCACCATGCTGCGCGGCCAGGCCTACCCGATCGAGGCGCAGCTGCTGTGGGACGAGCTGCCGGCCGAGCTGCCGTTGCCGGAGCTGGACAGCGCGGACCAGGCCGCGCCGGCCACCGCCGGCAGCGGCACCACCACGGCCGACGACGCCGCGATCCAGGCGGTCGAGACCAGCCGCCATACCTCGCCGCGCGCACCGTGGTCGGCCGCCCATCCCTATGTGAACCTGCACGGCGTGCGCGCGCCGGTGACCGCCACCGTGGCCGGCAACTACCGGCTCACCGCCGCGGATGCCTCGAGCGACATCCACCATATCGTGCTGGATCTCGGCACCCACTTTTTCCCGATCCTGGAGGGCCAGTCGATCGGCATCGTGCCACCCGGCACCGATGCCGCCGGCAAGCCGCACTACATCCGCATGTATTCGGTCGCCAGCCCGCGCGACGGCGAGCGCCCGGGCTATAACAACCTCGCGCTGACGGTGAAGCGGGTCGAGCAGGACCACGACGGCAAGGCGGTGCGCGGCGTGGCGTCGAACTACCTGTGCGACCTGGCCAAGGGCGACACGGTGCAGGTAGTGGGCCCGTTCGGCTCGACCTTCCTGATGCCCAACCACGCCGAGGCCAGCGTGATGATGATCTGCACCGGCACCGGGTCGGCACCGATGCGCGCCATGACCGAGCGCATGCGCCGCAACCTGGCGCAATTCAGCGGGCGCCGCCTGCTGTTCTTCGGCGCGCGCAATGCCGCCGAACTGCCCTACTTCGGCCCGCTGCTGAAGCTGCCCAGGGACTTCCTCGAGATCCACTTCGCCTTCTCGCGCGACCCGGCCACGCCGCGCCGCTATGTCCAGGACGCGATCCGCGAAGCCGCCGACAGCGTTGCCGCGCTGCTGGGCGACGCCAACGGCCATGTCTATATCTGCGGCCTGAAAGGCATGGAGGAAGGCGTGCTGGCGGCATTTGAAACGGTCTGCGCCGGCGCCGGTCTTAACTGGAAGGCGCTGGAAACCACCATGAAGGCCGAAGGACGGCTGCATATCGAAACCTATTAGCCGCGACCCGGGCAAACCGCCCGCGCGGCGACACGGGTCGGATCTTTTGGGGCAGCCCTTCCCTTCTGAAATTCATCGCCTATAATCTTTCTGAAGAAACAGGAGCATAGGCGATGCAATCGAGGCGGATTCCGGAAACCGATCCCGCCGGAGGCCCCGACCCCGGCACCACGCTGACCAAGGCGGTCATGCGCGCCGCGGGCTTCCTGGGCATCAGCCAGGCCATGGTGGCAAGCGTGCTGGGCATCAGCACGGCCTCGGTCTCGCGCATGGCCTCGGGCGGCTATGTGCTCGACGCGCACCGCAAGGAGTGGGAGTTCGGCGTCTTGTTCGTGCGCCTGTTCCGCTCGCTCGACGCCATCCTGGGCCACGGCGACCAGGCCCGCCTGTGGCTGACCAACGACAACCTCGCGCTGGGCGGCAAGCCGCTCGAACTGATCCGCACAACCGAAGGTCTGGTCCGTGTCGTTCACTACCTGGACGCCACCCGCGGTCGCATCTGAGCGCCGGCAGTTCGCGCTCACGCTGTGGCGGGCGGTGGAAGCCCAGCATGTGGTCTCCACCATGCCGCTGGTCGACAGCCTGGAGGAACAGGCGGTGCTGGAAGCGGTGCTCGACGCCGGCAAGCCGGCCGTGCCCCTGGAGGCACGCCATCTGCACTATCTGCTGTTCACCCCGTTCCGCTACCCGCCCTCCCCGTGGGGCTCGCGCTTCCGCGCCAGCCAGGATCCGGGCGTGTTCTATGGCGCCAACGAGATCCGCACCGCCTGCGCCGAGCTCGGTTACTGGCGCTGGCGCTTTCTCAACGACAGCCCGGCGCTGCCCCGCATCGACGCGCGCGCGCAGACGCTGTTCGAAGTGCGGGTCGAGACCTCCGGGGTGGCGCTCGACCAGCCGCCGTTCGACCGCGACCGCGCCGCCTGGACCGATCCGGACAACCACGAACCCTGCCAGGCGTTCGGCCGCATCGCGCGCGAAGCCGGCCTCGGCATGATCCGCTACACCTCGGTGCGCGATCCGCAGCACGGGCCCTGCGGCGCGGTGCTGACGCCGCGCGCGTTCTCGCACCCGATGCCGCTCGACACCACCACGTGGATGCTGACCGTGCGCCGCGACCGCGTGATCTGGCAGCGCGACGACCTGCAGCAGCGCGACAGCTTCGAGTTCGAGGCCGCGCTGTGGCAGCGCACAAGCGATACCCCCGAGGCGCGCTGAACCTCTGCCACGCCGCGGCGATCTAATCGTTATGGCACGCGGCAATGCGCATCGCTGACAAGTTTTGTTAAACAGGTGTTGCATTGCGCAACCAGATGCCATATAATCTTTTCTTCGACGGACGCGGGGTGGAGCAGTTGGCAGCTCGTCGGGCTCATAACCCGAAGGTCGCAGGTTCAAGTCCTGCCCCCGCAACCAACCGCACAGATGCTTATCTGTGACGCCGTCGACGCAGACAAACCCGCCTTCGGCGGGTTTTTTGTTTGGTGCCGCCAGCCCGCGGCGCGCGGGTGCCGCTGCGGCCTGCCGACCGATGGTGCACCACCGCTCCTACGGCCCGCCGGAGCGCTCGGCGGGGGTGATACACTTTCGCCATTCTCCCGGACGCCCCTCATGAAATTCTGCTCGAACTGTGGCCATGCGGTCGTGTTGCGCGTGCCTGACGGCGACAACCGCCCGCGCAGCGTTTGCGACAACTGCGGCACCATCCACTACGTCAATCCCCGCAACGTGGTCGGCACCATCCCGGTCTGGGAAGACAAGATCCTGCTGTGCAAGCGCGCGATCGAGCCCCGCTACGGTTTCTGGACCCTGCCTGCGGGCTTCATGGAGATCGGCGAGACCACCGCCCAGGCGGCCTCGCGCGAAACCCTGGAAGAAGCCGGCGCGCGCGTGCAGGTGGGCGAGCTGTTCTCGATCCTGAACGTGCCGCATGTGCACCAGGTGCACCTGTTCTACCTCGCCACGCTCGACGACCTCGACATCGCGCCCGGCGAGGAAAGCCTGGAAGTGAAGCTGGTGGCCGAGGCCGATGTGCCGTGGGATGAACTGGCCTTCCCCACCGTGATCCATACCCTGCGCTGCTTCTTTGCCGACCGCGCCGCCGGCCGCCTGCAGGACGGCAGCTTCCGGCTGCACAGTCTGGACATCGACAAGCCCATGCGCCCGCTGACCAGCCGGGCCACGGTCACGCCCTGAGCGGCGGGCCTGCCGCGCACCGCCCTCCGGCGCAGTCCGCATGATTGCCTGGCTGGACCCCCAGGATCCGTTCCCCCCGGTCGAGCACGCGCTCGGTCCGGATTCCGAGGCCCCCGGCCTGCTTGCCGCCAGCCGCGAGCTGTCGCCGCAGCGGCTGCTGCTGGCGTATCGCCAGGGCATCTTCCCGTGGTATTCGAGCGGCCAGCCGGTGCTGTGGTGGAGCACCGATCCGCGCATGGTGCTGGCGCCGCCGGCATTGCGCGTCTCGGCCAACCTGCGCAAGACGCTGCGGCGCGTGCTGCGCGATGCCGACTGGGAAATCCGCGTCGACCACGATTTCCTGGCCGTGATGCGCGCCTGCGCGACCACGCCGCGCGAGGGCCAGGACGGCACCTGGATCACCGACGCCATCATTGCCGCGTACAGCGCGCTGCACCGCAACGGCCTGGCCCACTCGGTCGAGAGCTGGTACCGCGGCAAGCGCGTCGGCGGCCTGTACGGCGTGGCGCTGGGACGGATGTTCTTCGGCGAGTCCATGTTTGCGCACCGTACCGACGCGTCCAAGATCGCGCTCGCGGCGCTGTGCGCGTTCCTCGGCAACCACGGCGTGGCGATGATAGACTGCCAGCAGGAAACCGACCACCTGGCTTCGCTGGGTGCGCGCCCCATCCCCCGCGCCGAATTCGTGGCCCATGTGCGCGCGGCAACGGCACAGCCGGCGATCAGTCCGTGGCGGTTCGACAAATCGGTGCTGGAGCGCTGGGCCGGGACACCCGCCGCGCCGGCAGCCTGAATCCCTGGCACGGGTGCCGACGCTGACGCTGCGGACCACCGTGCAAACCGCGCCGTCCCGCCCCGGAGCCCCCTGAGTCATGAGCAAGCTGAAGGAACTTCCGCTGTCCGCGCTGCAGTTCTATGCCACGGCGCCCTACGCTTGCAGCTATCTCGACGGCCGCATGGCGCGCTCCCAGGTGGCCACGCCGGCGCACCTGATCAATGCCGACGTCTATTCGCGCCTGGTGCGCGCGGGCTTCCGCCGCAGCGGCATCTTTACCTACCGGCCCTATTGCGACGATTGCCACGCCTGCACGCCGTGCCGCGTGCTGGTCGATCAGTTCACCCCGGACCGCTCGCAGCGCCGCGCATGGAACCGCCACCAGCACCTGCAGGCGCTGGTGGCGCCGCTGACCTACGTCGAAGAGCACTATTCGCTGTACCTGCTGTACCAGTCGATGCGCCATGCCGGCGGCGGCATGGACCAGGACAGCCGCGACCAATACGAGCAGTTCCTGCTGCAAAGCCGCGTCAACTCGCGCCTGGTCGAGTTCCGCGATCCCCCCGGCTCGCCCGAGGCCGGCCGGCTGCGCATGGTCAGCATGATCGACGTGCTCGACGACGGGCTGTCGTCGGTCTACACCTTCTACGATCCGCTCGAGCGCAACGCCAGCTACGGCACCTACAACATCCTGTGGCAGATCCGCCAGACCCATGCGCTGGGCCTGCCACACCTGTACCTGGGCTACTGGATCGCCGACAGCCGCAAGATGGCGTACAAGGCGCGCTTCCGGCCGCTGCAGGTGCTGACCGGCAACCACTGGCACGCGTTCGAGGACGTCGCCGCCGAAGCCCCGCAAGCCGCCGCGCCGGTGCCGCCCGCGACGCAGCCGTAGCCCGGCCAGGCCGCGGGCCACCGCCACGGCCGCCCTCGCGGACGGGCCAGCCGCTACAATGCCGCCCTGGTCCCGACTTCCGCGCCGCCCCGGCGGCCGCCTGCCCACGTGCTCAACGCGCTCTACCCCCTGTTTCGCCCCGCCCTGTTCTCGATGGATGCCGAGGACGCCCACCATTTCACGCTGAACAACCTGCTGCGCGCCCACCGCATGGGCCTGGGCGGCTGCATCGGCAATCGCATCGCCGACGATCCGCGCACGGTCATGGGGGTGCGCTTTCCCAACCCGGTTGGCCTGGCCGCCGGGCTGGACAAGGACGGCGCCTATATCGACGGCCTCGCCGCGCTCGGCTTCGGCTTTATCGAGGTGGGCACGGTCACGCCGCGCGCGCAGCCGGGCAACCCGCGCCCGCGCATGTTCCGGCTGCCGCAGGCGGATGCGCTGATCAACCGCATGGGCTTCAACAACGGCGGCGTCGATGCCTTCGTCGCCAACGTGCAGGCGTCGCGCTGGAAGGCCGAGGGCGGCGTGCTGGGGCTGAATATCGGCAAGAACGCCGATACCCCGATCGAGCGCGCCAACGACGACTACCTGTACTGCCTGGAGCGCGTCTATCCGCACGCCAGCTATGTGACGGTCAACATCTCGTCGCCCAACACCAAGAACCTGCGCCAGCTGCAGGGCGCGAGCGAGCTCGACAGCCTGCTGTCGACGCTGAAGGCCGCGCAGCAGCGCCTGGCCGACCAGCACAAGCGCTATGTGCCGCTGGCGCTGAAGATCGCGCCGGATCTCGACGCCGACCAGATCGGCAATATCGGCGACGCGCTGGTGCGCCACCAGATCGATGGCGTGATCGCCACCAACACCACCATCTCGCGCGAGGCGGTCAAGGGCCTGCCGCATGCCGACGAAGCCGGCGGCCTGTCGGGGCGCCCGGTGTTCGAAGCCTCGACCCGCGTGGTGCGCGCGCTGCACGGCGTGGTCGGCGACGCGGTGCCGATCATCGGCGTGGGCGGCATCTTCGGCGGTGCCGACGCGCGCGCCAAGACCGACGCCGGCGCCCGACTGGTGCAGGTCTACAGCGGCCTGATCTACCGCGGCCCGGCGCTGGTACGCGAGTGCGCCGCCGCGCTGCGCGGCTGAGCCCGACGGGGCCGGCCCAAGGCCCCGATCCTACCCGGCCGATGCGCCACCCGCACCGCCCGGGTCGAGGAAAGCCTCGACACCCTGGTGGCGCGCAATTGCATGAAGATGCGGCCGCCGCAATCAGGGTAATCCACAAGCAAATCCCGGTTCCCGCGCAATAAAATGCGCCTCGATGGCGGATAGCGGGCGTCTGACAGCATCGGATGCCCCACTTCCGCATGATGACTATCCATTTCGTGCGCGGGAAGTGGTATCCTCGCAGGCTTATCGCTGTCGCATCCGACGCGTCCGCGCACGCTCCCTCCCGCCGCAGGAAGCCGCCGCGCCCGCCCGGACCGGCACCGTGCGCCAGCTGGCGCGCGGGCCAGGACGGCTGACCGAACCATCCGCGGCCGTATCCAATCCAGAACCAAGTTTCGGGGGAGCACACATAATGAAATCCACCAAGGGTCTCGCAGCATCCAAGTCCATCCTGGGCGGCGCCGTGGCGCTGGCACTGCTGTACGGCGGCGCCGTGCAGGCCCAGACCGTCAAGGTGCTGTCGATCGTCGACCATCCCGCGCTGGACGCCATCCGCGACGGCGTGCGCGCAGAGCTGAAGGCGGCCGGCTATGACGCCGACAAGAGCCTGAAGTGGGAATACCAGAGCGCCCAGGGCAACACCGGCACCGCCGCGCAGATCGCGCGCAAGTTCGTCGGCGACAACCCCAATGCCATCGTCGCCATCGCCACGCCGTCGGCACAGGCCGTGGTGGCTGCCACCAAGACGGTGCCGGTGGTGTACTCGGGCGTGACCGATCCGGTCGCCGCGCAGCTGGTCAAGAGCTGGTCGGCGTCGGGCACCAACGTCACCGGCGTGTCGGACAAGCTGCCGCTGGACAAGCAGGTGGCCCTGATCAAGCGCGTGGTGCCCAAGGCCAAGACCGTGGGCATGGTCTACAACCCGGGTGAAGCCAACTCGGTGGTGGTGGTCAAGGAACTGAGCGCGCTGCTGGCCAAGGAAGGCCTGACGCTCAAGGAAGCCGCCGCACCGCGCACCGTCGACATCGGTCCGGCCGCCAAGAGCCTGATCGGCAAGGTCGACGTGATCTACACCAACACCGACAACAACGTGGTGTCGGCCTACGAGGCCCTGGTCAAGGTCGCCAACGAATCGAAGATCCCGCTGGTCGCGGCCGATACCGACAGCGTCAAGCGCGGCGCCGTGGCGGCACTGGGCGTCAACTACGGCGACCTGGGCCACCAGACCGGCAAGGTGGTGGTGCGCATCCTGAAGGGCGAGAAGCCGGGCGCGATCGCCTCGCAGACCAGCGACAACCTGGAACTGTTCGTCAACACCGGCGCGGCCGCCAAGCAAGGCGTCACGCTGTCGCCGGAGCTGGTCAAGGAAGCAAAGACCGTCATCAAGTAAGCCCAGCCACGCCCTGCCATGCCGCCGCCGCGAGGCGGCGGATGCGCTGGCCCGGCCTACCCGGCCTGGCCGGAACAGACCAGGGCGAGGCGGCCGGCGGCCCCACCGGGCGTGCCGGGCGCACCGCCCCGAAACCGGCGCCAAGGCAGACGCCGGACCCTGCAACAGGATTCCCCCATGTCCCTCTTTTCCCTTCTGGGCGCCCTGGAGATCGGCCTGATCTTCAGCCTGGTGGCGCTCGGGGTGCTGATTTCCTTCCGCATCCTCAATTTTCCCGACCTGACCGTCGACGGCAGCTTCCCGCTGGGCGGCGCCGTGGCCGCGACGCTGATCGCCGCCGGCCAGGACCCGTTCCTGGCGACCGTGGTGGCCATCGCCGCCGGCGCGCTGGCCGGCTGGATCACCGGCTGGCTCAACGTGCGGCTCAAGATCATGGACCTGCTCGCCAGTATCCTGATGATGATCGCGCTGTACTCGGTCAACCTGCGCATCATGGGCCGCCCCAACGTGCCGCTGATCACCGAGCCCACGCTGTTCACCGTGCTGCAGCCGGAGTGGCTGCCCGACTACGTGCTGCGCCCGCTGGTGCTGTTCGTGGTGGTGGTGGTGGCCAAGGTCGGCCTGGACTGGTTCTTCAGCTCGCAGCTGGGCCTGGCGATGCGCGCCACCGGCGCCAACCCGCGCATGGCCCGCGCCCAGGGCATCCCCACCGGCCGCGCCACGCTGGCCGGCATGGCGCTGTCCAACGCGCTGGTGGCGCTGGCCGGCGCGCTGTTCGCGCAGACCCAGGGCGGCTCCGATATCTCGATGGGCATCGGCACCATCGTGATCGGGCTGGCCGCGGTGATCATCGGCGAAACCATCCTGCCGGCACGGCGGCTGATCTGGACCACGCTGGCCGTGGTGCTGGGCGCCATCCTGTACCGCTTCTTCATCGCGCTGGCGCTGAACAGCGACTTCATCGGCCTCAAGGCGCAGGACCTGAACCTGGTCACCGCCGCGCTGGTGACGATCGCGCTGGTGCTGCCGGCGACGCGCAAGAAGCTCTTTGCCCGCAAGAACGGAGGTGCCTGAGATGCTGCGCGCACAAGACCTGAAGCTCACCTTCAACCCGGGCACCCCGATCGAGACCCGCGCACTGCGTGGCCTCAGCCTGGAAATCCCGAGCGGCCAGTTCGTGGCCGTGATCGGCTCCAACGGCGCCGGCAAGTCGACCTTCCTGAATGCGATCAGCGGCGACCAGATGGTCGACTCGGGCCGCATCACCATCGATGACACCGACGTTACGCGCAAGCCTGCGTGGGACCGCGCCCACCTGGTGGCACGCGTGTTCCAGGACCCCATGGCGGGTACCTGCGAAGCGCTGACGATCGAGGAGAACATGGCCCTGGCGATGGCTCGTGGCAGCCGCCGCGGCTTCCGCCCGGCGCTGAACCGCGCCTCGCGCGAGCTGTTCCGTGAGAAGCTGCGCCTGCTCAACCTGGGCCTGGAAAACCGCCTGACCGACCGCATCGGCCTGCTCTCCGGCGGCCAGCGCCAGGCGGTCAGCCTGCTGATGGCCTCGCTGCAGCCGTCGCGCATCCTGCTGCTGGACGAGCACACCGCCGCGCTGGACCCGAAGACCGCCGCGTTCGTGCTGGAGCTGACCGCGCGCATCGTCGAGGAAAGCAAGCTGACGACGATGATGGTGACGCACAGCATGCGCCAGGCGCTCGACTACGGCCAGCGCACGGTGATGCTGCACCAGGGGCAAGTGGTGCTGGATGTCTCGGGCGACAAGCGCAAGGGCCTGGACGTGCCGGACCTGCTGAAGATGTTCGAGCAGACGCGGCATGAGCAGCTGGATGACGATGCGTTGTTGCTGGGGTGACAGCGCGGGCAAGAAAAAATGCGGGGAGCTTCGGCTCCCCGTTTTTGTTTAGCGCCGATCAGCGGGCGACGGCAATGGGGCGCGCCATGACGCCCAACTGTGCCGACCGTGCGCTCCCGCTCCCGCTTGCATGCCGGCGATAGCCGATGCGCTGAACTGCTCGGTACGCGACGGCGCGCTCGATCTTGCCGCGACGTACGCAGAACAGGCAGCAAGGAAGTGTCGTTTAAACGATAATCAAAAAATCGTGGGATTTTTAAACGTCTGCCGGCCAAATTAAACGACTGGAGCGAAACGTGACGACTGAATGGATGGGGTATAAGTGGCTCGCAGAGCACTACCGCGTGACCCCAGTACAGGACTTCGAGATCACGAGCGAGATTGGGGCCGCTCGGCGCTCCGTGGTCACCGATGGCAGAACGCTCGAAACTTAACCCGCTGGGTCTCGTCAAGCGCCCACGCTGCAGGCACACCTGACCTACGCGCTCCGACAAGAGGGCATCCATCTCGAATTCCTGGCGCGACTCTTCGATGTCCTCCCGCAGGCGGAGTTGGCCGCATGGCTGAATAGCGAGCGCACCGGGCAGTATGCCAGACGGGCTGGATTTCTGTATGAGTGGCTGACCGGTCGGCAGATCGCCGGCGTTGAAGCCGTGACCGGAGGCAACTACGTCGACGCGATCGACCCGCAGACCTACTTTGCCGCAACGGCGTCAACTCGAAATGCACGTTGGCGCGTGCGAGACAACCTGCCCGGGAATCGAGATTTCTGCCCGCTGGTTCGACGGACCTCGTCGGTTCGAGCATATCGTCCACTACGTAGCCCCCCATTGGGATCGGCTACGTGAGATGCTGCGCGGACTCGAAGGTCAATGCCTCGGTGCAGATCTTCCATGTGCAGACGGAGCCGCTGTCGCGGCTGTCGCTGGAATTCGTGGAGACGCTGACGGGGTGAAGCGTTAGGCCGCGGCGGCGATTGAAGAAGCGGCCGCGGCGAAGCGTGAAGGCCTCAGGCCGTCGCCGCCTTGTCCAGCCACCGCGCCAGCTGGTCCGTCACCGCGCTGCTCGAGAACGAGCAGCTGTCCTGCGCAAACACCGCGGACATCTCCAGCCTGCGCAGCAGTTCTTCCATCGCCTGCCCGTAGACAGGCGGCAGCGCCAGCGCGCTGCCGGCATCGCGCCATGCGCGCACGAGTTCCTGCGCGGGCATCGACCCCGAGACATGCTGGTCCAGCGCGACGCGCATGCGCGCCAGCGTTTCCGTGTTGGCTGCGCTCATGAACGCGCCCTCCTTTCCTTGTAGAGTTCGCGGAATGTGCGGCCCGACGGCGCCGGCATGTCGCGGGTTTCGGTCCAGCCCTTGCCCGCCAGCGGCAAGCTGGCAATCAGTCCGTTGCTGCCGCCCATGCGGCCCAGCAGCCAGGCACCGATGCGGGCAGTCAGCGCATAGAGTTCGGGCCGCTTGGCCACGTAGCCCCAGGCCTTCAGCGCAAAGCGCTCCTGCCATGGCCGCAGGCCACGTTCCATCTGCTTTTCGCGCAGCTTGCGCAGCAGGTCCGACAACGGGATCGATGCCGGGCAGACGCGATTGCATTCGCCGCACATGGTGGCCGCCTGCGGCAGGTCCACCGTGTTGGCCAGACCGACGTAGCTGGGCGTCAGCACGCTGCCCATCGGGCCGGGATAGACCCAGCCATAGGCATGGCCGCCGATCTTCTGGTACACCGGGCAGTGGTTCATGCAGGCGCCGCAGCGGATGCAGCGCAGCATCTCCTGGAAATCGCCGCCGATCAGTCCGCTGCGGCCGCCATCGACCAGCACGAAATACATATGCTCGGGACCGTCGCGCTCGCCCTCGGCACGCGGCCCGGTCAGCAGCGAAAAGTAGTTGGAAATCGCCTGGCCGGTGGCCGAGCGCGGCAGCAGCCGCATCACCGTCGCCAGGTCTTCCAGCGTCGGCAGCACCTTCTCGATGCCGGTCACGGCCACGTGCACGCGCGGCATCACCGTGCACATGCCTTCGTTGCCCTCGTTGGTGACCACCGCCACCGAGCCGGTCTCGGCGATGATGAAGTTGCCGCCGGTGACGCCCATGTCGGCGCTGAGGAATTCCGGGCGCAGCACTTCACGCGCTTCGCGCGTCATCTCCGGGATCTCGGTCAGCCGCGGCTTGTGGTGGACTTTGGCGAACAGGTCGGCGATCTCGTCCTTGTCCTTGTGTACCACCGGCGCAATGATGTGCGAGGGCGGCTCCGAGTCGTTGATCTGCAGGATGTACTCGCCGAGATCGGTCTCGATGCTCTGCACGCCCATCTCGCCCAGCACCTGGTTCAGGCGCATTTCCTCGGTCACCATCGACTTGCTCTTGATGACCTTCTTCACGCCATGCTCGCGCGCGATCTCGGCGACCAGCCGCGCGGCGTCGGCGGTGGTTTCGGCAAACAGCACGGTGGCGCCGCGGCGGGTCGCGTTCTCTTCGAACGTGGCAAGCCAGACGTCGAGGTTTTCCAGCGCGCGGTTGCGGCGCTCTTTCAGGGCCTCGCGCGTGGCATCGAAATCGATATCGCGGATCGCCTCGGCGCGCGCCGTGACAAACTTGGTCGAGAGCTTCTTCAGGTTCTGCTGCAGGCGCTGGTCGGCCAGCTTCTGCCCGGCGCGCGCCTTGAATTCCATGCTGTGGACTTGCATCGTGGCGAATTCCTGATGGTGTCGTCGCGGTCAGGCGTCGCCCGCCAGCACCTGCGCGATATGCAGCACGCGCGTGCGGCTGTCGCCGGTGCGGCGCAGGCGGCCTTCGATATTGAGGATGCAGCCCAGGTCGCCCAGCACCACCGCATCGGCGCCGGTGGCCTGGATGTTGGTGCACTTCTCGTCGACGATGGCCGTGGAGATATTGCCGTACTTGACCGAGAAGGTGCCGCCGAAACCGCAGCAGGCCTCGCAGTCCTTCATCTCGGTCAGTTGCACGCCTGGCAGGCGCGACAGCAAGGCGCGCGGCTGCTGCTTGACGCCCAGTTCGCGCAGGCCGGAACACGAATCGTGGTAGGTTACCTGGCCCGCGAAGGTCGACGGCAGGGTCTCGATCCGGGCCACGTTGGCGAGGAAGTCGGTCAGCTCGTACACGCGTTCGCGCAGGCGCTCGTAGCGGCCGTTCAGTTCCGGATCGTCGCGCAGCAGGTCGGCGTAGTGATGCCGGATCATGCCGCCGCAACTGCCAGACGGCACCACGATGTAGTCGAACATCTCGAACTCGCGCAGGAATTTCTCGGCCAGGTCGCGCGACACCGCGCGCTCCCCCGAGTTGTAGGCCGGCTGGCCGCAACAGGTCTGCGCCTCGGGCACCATGACCTCGCAGCCGGCGGCTTCCAGCAGCTTGAGCACCGAAAAACCGATCTCCGGGCGCATCAGGTCCACCAGGCAGGTGTGGAACAGACCGACTCGCATTGTTGACTTCTCCCCAGACCCTGAAACCCCGTAATTATGCGCGCTTGGCGCCGCGGGTGGCGCATAAAGCGTTCATCGGCCTCGTGAATGCGGTGCCATGCACGGCACTTCCCGCGGCGACATCACCGGTGGTTTCTTACCGTAATGTCATTTCACCTATTGAAATTTTCACGATGCGAGATAGAATCAGGCAGACGTTTAAAAATGCCGCAAGGCAACATTGCTACTTTTCCCAACCATGTCCGACGCAGACAAGTCACCCGGCAAGACGTCCATCCAGGTCATCGAGCGCATGATGACCCTGCTGGACGCCCTCGCCCAGCATGCCGACCCGGTCAGCCTGAAAGAGCTGTCGCTGGCCACCGGCCTGCATCCTTCCACCGCGCACCGCATCCTCAACGATATGGTGGCCTGCCGCTTTGTCGACCGCTCCGACCCCGGCAGCTACCGGCTCGGCATGCGGCTGCTGGAACTGGGCAACCTGGTCAAGGCGCGCCTGTCGGTGCGCGACGCGGCACTGGCACCGATGCGCGCGCTGCACCGCGTCACCGGCCAGACCGTCAACCTGTCGGTGCGCCAGGGCGACGAGATCGTCTATATCGAGCGCGCCTACAGCGAGCGCTCGGGCATGCAGGTGGTGCGCGCCATCGGCGGCCGCGCCCCGCTGCACCTGACCTCGGTGGGCAAGCTGTTCCTGGCGGCCGACGAGTCGGCGCGCGTGCGCAACTACGCCACCCGCACCGGGCTGGCCGGCCACACCCGCACCTCGATCACCGACCTGGCCAAGCTGGAACGCGAACTGAACTGGGTGCGCACCAACGGCTATGCCCGTGACAACGAGGAACTGGAACTCGGCGTGCGCTGCATCGCCGCCGGCATCTATGACGACTCGCGCCGGCTGGTGGCCGGCTTGTCGCTGTCGGCGCCGGCAGACCGGCTGCAGGACAGCTGGCTGCAGAACCTGAAGGACACCGCCCTGCAGATCTCGCGCGGCATGGGGTACGTGACCGAAGCCGCCGCCTGAGGCCTACCGGGCCATTGACCGCCAACGCGCGGGCTGCCGGCAAGGCAGTCCGCGCGTTTTGCTTTGGGGAGGCTGGCGATGTCCAAGACAAGGGTTTACCCTTTGTTTTCAGATAACCAGCAAACCTTATAATCGACGGTCATGCGAACCCGCACCGTCACCCTTACCGAACAGGTCACGCGCCAGCTGCGCGCCGATATCGAAAGCGGCGCCTACCCGGTCGGCAGCCGCCTGCCGACCGGCCGGCAGCTGGCCGAGCAATACGGCGTCAGCGCCGCCGTGATCCGTGAAGTCACCGAGCACCTGCGCTCGCAGGGCTTTGTCGAATCGCGCCAGGGGGTTGGCTGCACGGTGCGCTCGCGCACCGGCGCCTCCGGCTTCCAGCTGCCGCGCGAGCCCCAGCTCGACGCCGGCGAACTGGCCGACCTGTACGACCTGCGCATCGACCTGGAAGGCGCCGCCGCGGCGCTGGCCGCGGTGCGCCGCACCGATGACGACGTGGCCGCGCTGGCGGCACTGCTGCAGCGCCTGCAGGACCGGCTCTACGACCCGCAGCCCGCTGCCGATCTCGACGCGGCCTTCCATATCGGCATCGCCGCCGCCACCCACAATCCGTACTACCGCCAGCTGCTGCAATACCTGAACCTGCAGCTGCACCAGGCCGTCGCCACCGCGCGTGCCAATACGCTGCGCCAGCCGGGCCTGGCCGAGACCGTGCATGCCGAACACGAGGCCATCGTCGCGGCCATTCGCCGCGGCGATGCCGGCGCGGCGCGCGCGGCGGCGGTGGCGCACCTGCAAAGCGCCGCGCGCCGCCTCGGGCTTGCGCTACGCGCGCGCGACGACGCAGCGACGGCGGCGCGCGCCGCCAGCCCCGCATCCCTTTCCTGAGACCACACCACCATCATGCAAAACGGATCCTTCGCCCAGCGGCTTACCGAAGCCCTCGGCCCCGACACCGCGCTGACCCACCCCGACGATATCGCGCCGTGGCTGTCCGACTGGCGCGGCATCTACCGCGGCCAGGCCCAGGCGGTGCTGCGGCCCCGTAGCGTCGACGAAGTGTCGCGCGCGCTGGCGCTGTGCCAGCAGGCCGCGGTGCCGGTGGTGCCGCGCGGCGGCAATACCGGCCTGTGCGGCGGCGCCACGCCCGACGCGCGCGCACAGAACGTGGTGCTGAGCCTGGACCGCATGAACGCGGTGCGCTCGCTCGACACCATCGCCAATACCATGGTGGCCGAGGCTGGCTGCATCCTGGGCAACCTGCGCCGCGCGGCGCAGGACGCCAACCGCTTGCTGCCGCTGTCGCTGGCCGCCGAGGATTCGTGCCAGATCGGCGGCAACCTGGCGACCAATGCCGGCGGCGTCAACGTGGTGCGCTATGGCATGACGCGCGAACTGGTGCTGGGGGTCGAAGCGGTGCTGCCCAACGGTGAGGTCTTCCACGGGCTGCGCACGCTGCGCAAGGACAATACCGGCTATGACCTGAAGCAGCTGCTGATCGGCTCCGAAGGCACGCTCGGCGTGATCACCGCGGCGGCGCTGCGCCTGTTCCCGCGCACCGATACACGCAGCGTGGTGCTGGCGGCAGTGGCCTCGCCGGCGCAGTCGCTGGCGCTCTATGAACTGCTGTTCGAGCAATGCGGCGCACGCCTGCAGGCCTTCGAGTTCTTTACCGGCGCTTGCCTGGACCTGGTGCTCGTCCATGCCGAAGGCGTGCAGGAGCCGTTTGCGCAGCGCTACCCGGCCTACGTGCTGGTGGAACTGGCCGATACCACCGACGAGGCGGCGCTGAACGCGCTGCTGGAACGCGTCATCGGCGAGGCGCTGGAGCGCGAGCTGTGCCTCGATGCCGCCGTCTCCGCGTCGCTGGCGCAACTGCAGGCGCTGTGGAAGCTGCGCGAGGAGATCTCCGAAGCGCAGCGCGCCGACGGTCCGCACCTCAAGCACGATGTGTCGCTGCCGATCGAGCAGATCCCGGCCTTCATGGCGTCGATGGAAGCCCGGCTGCGCGCGCTCGATGCCGCGATCCGGCCCTTCGTGTTCGGACACTTCGGCGACGGCAACCTGCACTACAACCTGTCGCGTCCGGCCGGTGCCGCCAGGGACTGGGCGGCCACGCAGGGCGATGCCGTGACCGATGCGGTGCTGGACGAGGTGATGCGCTACGGCGGCAGCATCAGCGCCGAGCATGGCATCGGCCAGCTCAAGCGCCACGCCTTCCTGGCGGTGAAGGATCCGCTGGAATTGCGGCTGATGCGGGAGATCAAGTCGGTGTTCGATCCGGCCGGGATCATGAACCCCGGCAAGCTGCTCTGAGCGCTGCCGCACCAAAGCAAAACGCGCCGCAATGCGGCGCGTTTTTTTCCGGTCAGGCTTGCGGGCTCAGATGCCGCGCGATTGCTGCGAGGCCAGTACCGCGTGGGCGCTGCCCGGACCCTGCGTCAGGTTCGGCGACGACGGGAAACCGCGCTGCGGCGAGGACGGCGAATGCTCGAGCCAGTCCTTGACGCGGTTGGCATCGGCAAAGCGCGACAGCTTGCCGGCCGAATCCAGGAACACCATCACCACATTGCGTCCGTGCACGCGTGCCTGCATCACCAGGCACTGGCCGGCCTCGGAGATAAAGCCGGTCTTCTGCAGGCCGATCTCCCAGTTGCCGCCGCGCACCAGGCGGTTGGTGCTGACGTAATGCTGGGTGCGGCCGAGCACGTTGACTTCATGCTCGGTCTGGGTCGAGTACTCGCGGATGGTCGGGTTGCGGTAGGCGGCGTTGACCATGCGCACCAGGTCGGTCGCGCTCGACACGTTGCTGCTCGACAGGCCGCTGGAATCGACGAAATGGCTGTCGTTCATGCCGAGCTCGCGCGCCTTGCGGTTCATGGCCTGCACAAAGGCCGGCAGGCCGCCCGGGTAGTGGCGGCCCAGCGCCGAAGCGGCACGGTTCTCGGACGACATCAGCGCCAGCAGCAGCAGTTCCTGACGCGTCAGCTGCGTGCCGAAGCGCAGGCGCGAGCTGCTGTGCTTCTCGGTGTCGCGGTCTTCCTCGGTGATGGTCAGCACCTCGTCCATCGGCAGGCGCGAGTCCATCACCACCAGCGCGGTCATCAGCTTGGTGATCGATGCAATCGGCAGCACGGCGCCGGCATTCTTCTGGAACAGCACCTCGTTGGAGTTCTGGTCCATCACCAGGGCGACGCTGGAGCGCAAGGCCAGCGCATCGTCGGTGTCGCGCAGGCCCATGGCCTCGCCCAGCGACGGCTTGGACGGCGTAAACGCAGCCCGCACCGGGGCCGCGCGCTGCGCCACCACGACGTGGCGCTTGCCCTTCTTCAGCACCACCACCTTGCGCGCGGAGCCTGCTTCGCTCTTCGCGACCCTGGCGTTGCGGGCGCTCTTGGCAACAGGCTTGGAAGCGGTCTTTTTCTCCGTTTGAGCGGATTTTGCCTGCTTTTTGCTTGTTTTTTGCGTGGATGAGGCCTTGGTGGCCGCTTCGGCCACAGGCACCGCGACCATCGACACCGACACCAGTACCGCAGCGGCGACGGCGGACAAGGGTGTGGAGCCGAAGAATCTGGAGAAAATGGAATCAGACCGGAACATGATTCGTTCAGCGCATAGGAATGGCGCTAGTGTAGGAAAGAAAGAAATTGTTAGCAAGATTAAAGACTTACAGACGCTCCTTAAAGTTCGATTCACGTACGTTTCCACATTGTGGAAAAAGTACGTGATGCGTCACGTCCGCCATCGAACTCCTGTGCGCTCGACCCAAGCGCAGTCCGGCTCACCCTTGCTACCCCTTTGCAGCGACGAAGCCAATACGGAAAGTCTCTTGAAATATCGGCGTCCATCGTTACATGTTGAAACAAATTTCACTATGAGAGAAAACGCGCAAACCCGCTGACCGGCTCACGTTCCGTGGTGAGGCGGTTTGCGACGGCCTCCGGATCGGCAAAACCCAGCGACATGCCGCACACCACCATTTCCTCCGGTGGCAGCCGCAAGTGGCTGGCGATGATCTTGTGGAACTGCGTGAACGCCGCCTGCGGGCAGGTATCGAGCCCGCGTGCCCGGGCGGCGACCATGATGCTTTGCAGGAACATGCCGTAGTCGAGCCAGCTGCCCTGCTCCATGATGCGGTCGATGGTGAAGATGATGCCCACGGGCGCATCGAAGAAACGGAAGTTGCGCGCATGCTGTTCGTGCATGCGCGCCTTGTCCTCGCGGCTGATCTCGAGCAGCCCGTACAGGTCCCAGCCCACCTTGCGCCGCCGCGACAGATACGGGTCGGCCCATTCGCGCGGATAGTACGGGTACTCCTCCCGGTATTTGCTATCACGCTCGGGATCTTCATAGGCGGCGAGCACATCGGCGCACAGCTTGGCCTTGGCCTCGCCCGACAGCACATAGACGCGCCACGGCTGCGTGTTGGTGCCGGAGGGCGCGCGGCTGGCCACCGCCAGGATCTCTTCCACGGTGCTGCGCGGCACGGGCGTATCGAGAAAGGCCCGCACCGAGCGCCGCGTCAGGATCGCACGATCCACGCAGTCCACGGCATCCTGCGAGCCGAGTTGCTTCTCGTGGGACATCTTGTTCATCTCCTGTTGCCCCGCCCTATTCCCGTGCGCCCGTCACCGCGCCCGCCGCCGCCAACGGCAGCAGCGCTTCGCGCAAGGCGCCCGGCAGCGGTACCGGCCGGCGCGTAGCGCGATCGACATAGACGTGGATGAAATGCCCTTGCGCGGCAGCGACTTCGTTGTCGCCGCTGAACAGGCCGACCTCATAGCGCACGCTCGACGTGCCCAGCCTGGCTACGCGTAAACCCGCTATCACGGTCTCGGGAAAGCTGAGCGACGAGAAGTAGTTGCACTGCGTCTCGATCACCAGCCCGATGGTGTCGCCCGACGTAACATCGAGCACGCCTTGCCGGATCAGGTAGGTATTCACCACGGTGTCAAAATAACTGTAGTAGACAACGTTGTTAACGTGGCCATAGACATCGTTGTCCATCCAACGCGTGGTGATCGGCTGGAAGTACGGATAGGCACTGCGCGATTCGGCTTGCGGTTTCATGGGGCGAGAGAGGGACAGAAGCGAGGCAGTACGAAATGCGAATATTCTGAACCAGCGGCCTACGCGATACGAACGCGTGGCCGCTAGCGACGGATGACAAGCGCGACACCCAGCGCGGCCAGCACCATGCCAGCGGCAGCCAGCGGCGGGAAGCGCTCGCCGAACAAGAGCCAGGCCATCACCGCCGTGGCAGGAGGGGTCAGGTACATCAGGCTGGACACCTTCGTCGCCGCACCCTGGCGGATCAGCATGAACAGCAGCGAGATCGCGCCGATCGACAACGCCACCACCGACCACGCCAGCGCGCCGAGCATGGCGGCAGTCCACTGCACCTCCCGCGTCTCGAACAGGAACATGAACGGCACGCAGGCAAGCGCCGCCGCGGCGAACTGGATCACCGAACCCATGCGCAGGTCGAACACCGGGCAGAAATGCCGCTGGTAGACCGTGCCCACGGTGATGCTGAACAACGCACCGCCGGCCAGGGCGAGGCTGGCCGGCGTCAAGCCGCTGGTACCGAGCTTGTTGGCCACCACCAGCGCCACGCCGGCAATGCCCAGCAGCAGGCCCAGCCACTGGCGTGCGCCGATGCGCTCGCCCATGCGCGTGGCGATCAGCGCGGTCAGGATCGGCTGCATGCCGACGATCAGCGCCGATACGCCTGCCGGCATGCCTAGCTTGATCGCGGCCCAGACGCCGCCAAGGTAGCCCGCCTGCAGCAGCAGGCCGGCCACCGCGATATGCCCCACCGCGCGCCAGTCGGTTGCGGTCGATCCCGTCACGCGCGGCAGCGGCACGCGCGCCAGCAGCACGAACGGCACCATCAACACCAGCACGCCGGCAAAGCGCAGGAACAGGAAGGTCATCGGCTCCGCATACGGCATGCCGTATTTGGCGACGATAAAGCCGGTGCTCCAGATCAGCACGAACAGCCACGGCATCGATGCCACCCACAGCGTGGCGCGCGGGTTGGCCGCACCGCTGCGGCCCGACTCGATCGCCTCGCTCATGAGGCAAGCCGCGCGGCAAGTTGCGCGTACCGGGCGTGATATTGCGCGGCGAGCCGCACCGTCTGCGCATGGACGGCAACGGTGTCTTCGATCTGGTTGCCGTAGCCGCCGGCCATGGTCACCGCCACCGGCAGCCGACGTGCTTGCGCGGCGTCGAACACCAGGCGGTCGCGCCGTGCCAGGCCAGCCATGGTCAGCTTCAACCGCCCGAGCCGGTCGCCCTCGTGCGGGTCCGCGCCCGCCAGGTAAATCAGCAGGTCGGGCTCGAAGCGGCGGAACAGCGTGTCCAGCGCTGTCTGCAACGCCTGCGCGTAGGCCTCGTCGTCGCAGCCATCCGGCAGGCCGACGTCGAGGTCGCTTGCTTCCTTGCGGAACGGATAGTTCTTCTCGCCATGCAGCGATAGCGTGAATACCGATGAGTCGCCGTGCAGGATCGATGCGGTGCCGTTGCCCTGATGCACGTCAAGGTCGATCACCGCCACGCGGCGCACCGCGCCGTCGCGCTGCAGCACGCGTGCAGCGATCGCGGCATCGTTGAAGACGCAGAAGCCGCCGCCCTTGTCCGCATACGCGTGATGCGTGCCACCCGCCAGGTTCACGGCTATGCCTTCACGCAACGCGCTGCGGCAGGCCTCGATGGTGGCGCCGGCCGACCGGCGCGAGCGTTCCACCATTGCTTCGGACCACGGAAAACCGATCTCGCGCTGGCGCGCCGGGTCGAGCGTGCCGGCCGAGGCCGCCTCTACGTATTCCGCGGTGTGTGCAAGCAGCAGCGCATCGTCGCCGGCACGCGGCGCCTCGGACAGGCGCAGCCCCGGCACCTGGGCCGACACCGCGTCGCGCAGCATGCTGTACTTGCGCATGGGGAAGCGATGTCCTGGCGGCAGCGGCAGCACGAAGTGGTCGGCGTAGAAAGCGAGCATGGAATGAGGCCTGGGCGATCCTGTTCACATCTTGTTGGTGTTCCAGCCTCGGCCGGCCGTACCGGCGCGGGCAGCCTGGCATGGTAGCACCCCTGTCCGGGCATTGCCGGGGGGGCGAGATGGCTACCACGCCACTTGCCTTAAGCTCGGTCGACCCGGATTTTGTGCAACGCACAAAAACTCCTTGACATTGATTTGGCTGTCCCTACAATACGGCTTGTTGCGGCGCACAAACGAACCAACGGATTGGCGCCCTGACCCACCCACACGCCTGGGCTGGCCGAAACGGCGAAACACCGTCACGGTCCTGACATCTAGGCGGCTTAACTTGCTTGACCTTGAAGTTCACCACTGGAGACCAGCAATGATCCTCACCCCGGAACAAGTCGCAGCAGCACAAAAGGCTAACCTCGAAACGCTGTTCGGCCTGACCACCAAGGCGTTTGAAGGCGTCGAAAAGCTCGTCGAACTGAACCTGCAGGTCGTCAAGACCAGCTTCGCCGAAGGCGTGGACAACGCCAAGAAGGCGCTGTCGGCCAAGGACGCGCAGGAACTGCTGGCGATCCAGGCCGCGGCCGTGCAGCCGGTCGCCGAAAAGACCCTGGCATACACCCGTCACCTGTACGAGATCGCTTCGGAAACCCAGAGCGAATTCGCCAAGGTGGCCGAGGCCCAGCTGGCCGAAGGCTCGAAGAACGTCCAGGCTCTGGTCGAGAACTTCGCCAAGAACGCCCCGGCCGGTTCGGAATCGACCGTGGCCATCGTGAAGTCGGCAATCTCCGCTGCCAACAACGCCTACGAGTCGGTGCAGAAGGCGACCAAGCAAGCGGTCGAAATCGCTGAAACCAACTTCCAGGCCGCCGCCACTGCTGCCACCAAGGCTGCCCAGCAAGCCAGCGCCACGGCCCGCACGGCCACGGCGAAGAAGGCCGCTGCTGCCTGATAGCCTGCGTTGAAGATGGACCGGCCCCGGCCGGTCCGTTGGCAAAGCCCATCGACCCCGCGCAGGCGGTGGGCTTCGCCAACGATGAAGGGAGTGCCATGACCGACCGGCCCGGCGCTGCCTTGTCTGCCGATGTCTCCTCGGTACCGCGGTCTCCTTGTCCAAAGGTATCGTTAAACCCGACCTCTACAGGTCGGGTTTTTTTTTGATCTCGCCTCAGCCAGCCTTTCCCCGCGCCCTTTTCCCCTGTCGCTGCAAGCCGCCATGCATTGGCGTGGACAAGTTAAGGCGGTTAATTGCGAAACCGTGCAAAACAAAGCCCGCCATCAAGGCGGGCCTTGTCATCGCAGCGGACAGCGCCTCAACGCTTGCGCGGCGGCGGCACGTCGGTGCAAGTGCCTTCGTAGATCTCGGCCGCCATGCCGATCGACTCGCCCAGCGTCGGGTGCGGATGGATGGTCTTGCCGATATCCACCGCGTCGGCGCCCATCTCGATCGCCAGGCACACTTCGCTGATCAGGTCGCCGGCGTGCGTGCCGACGATGCCGCCGCCGATCACGCGGTGCGTTTCCTCGTCGAAGATCAGCTTGGTGAAGCCCTCGTCGCGGCCGTTGGCGATGGCGCGGCCCGAAGCGGCCCACGGGAATACGCCCTTGCTGTACTTGATGCCCTGCGCCTTGCACTCGTCCTCGGTCAGGCCGGCCCAGGCCACTTCCGGATCGGTAAAGGCCACCGACGGGATCTGCTTGGCATCGAAGAAGGCCTTCTCGCCATGCGCGGCCTCGGCCGCCACGTGGGCTTCGTGCACGGCCTTGTGCGCCAGCATCGGCTGGCCGACGATATCGCCGATCGCGTAGATGTGCGGCACGTTGGTGCGCATCTGCTTGTCGACGTCGATAAAGCCGCGGTCGGTCACGGCAACGCCGGCCTTCTCGGCGCTGATGCGCTTGCCGTTGGGCGAGCGGCCCACAGACACCAGCACCAGGTCATAGCGCTGCGGCTCGGCCGGCGCCTGCTCGCCCTCGAAGCTGACGTAGATGCCGTCCGGCTTGGCTTCCACCGCGACCGTCTTGGTGTTCAGCATGACCTTGCCGAAGCGGTCCTTGTTCTTCTTTTCCCAGACCTTGACCAGGTCGCGGTCGGCGCCGTTCATCAGCCCCGGCAGCATTTCTACGATATCGATGTCGGCACCCAGCGTGCTGTACACCGTCGCCATTTCCAGGCCGATAATGCCGCCGCCGATGACCAGCATCTTGTTGGGCACTTCCGGCAGCTCCAGCGCGCCGGTCGAATCGACGATGCGCGGGTCTTCCGGGATGAAGGGCAGCTTCACCGCCTGGCTGCCTGCGGCGATGATGGCCTTCTCGAAGCGGATCACGGTCTTCTTGCCGGTGCTGCGCTTGCCCTCGCCCTCGGTCAGTTCCACTTCCATGTGGTGCGGATCGAGGAAGTTGCCGATGCCGCGCACCACCTGAACCTTGCGCGCCTTGGCCATGCCGGCCAGGCCGCCGGTCAGCTTGCCCACCACCTGGTTCTTGTAGTGGCGCAGGCCGTCCAGGTCGATCTTGGCTTCGCCGAACAGGATGCCGTGGGCGGCCAGCGCCTTGGCTTCGTCGATCACCGCGGCGTTGTGCAGCAGCGCCTTGGACGGGATGCAGCCCACGTTCAGGCAGACGCCGCCGAGCGTGCTGTAGCGTTCCACCAGCACGGTGTTCATGCCCAGGTCGGCGGCGCGGAAGGCGGCCGAGTAGCCGCCAGGGCCGGCACCCAGCACCAGCATCTCGCACTGGATATCGGCACCGCCGGCATGGCTGGCGGCCGCCGGGGCAGGCGCTGCGGCGGGCGCGGGCGCAGGGGCCTGCGCGGGTGCCGGGGCCGGGGCCGGGGCAGGCGCGGCGGCTGCTCCAGCCTGGGCCTCGATGGTGCAGATCACCGCGCCCTGGCCCACCTTGTCGCCCACCTTGACCTTGACGTCGACCACCTTGCCGGCGGCCGACGACGGCACGTCCATGCTGGCCTTGTCGGATTCCAGCACGATCAGGGACTGCTCCACCTCGACCGTGTCGCCGGCCTTGACCAGCACCTCGATCACTTCCACCGCGTCGAAATCGCCGATATCCGGCACCTTGACTTCGATCACACTCATATTTGCTCCTCTATGCGCGCCGGCCTCTCGGCTTCAGGGCGCGCCGTCGTTGTTGGTTGCTGCGTCGCCGGCCGCGGCATCGTCGGCGAGTGCCGCCGCGGCGTCTTCCTGGTGCAGCCGCACCGTGTGCATCTCGATCGGTCCCGACGAACTCTTGTCGAACTCCACGCCGGCATCGACACCGATGCGCGCGATCTCGCCCGCGCCGAGGTCCGGCCGGTCATAGACCGCGTGCATCGCGCCCAGCGCGTAGTTGCGGCCCGAGCCGATGCCCCAGAAGCGGTCGAACGAAAACACCTCGCGATACGAGTAGACGCCGAAGATGCCCGCCGGATTGGCGATCAGGCATACGATCTGCGACGACTCGTAGGGATCGTCATCGTCTTCCTTGGTGTTGACGAAGTAGTCCGTCTTCAGCTTCTCGTGCACCTTCAGGAAGGTGCGGAACACGTCGTCGCGCGAGCCCAGCCTGCATTCCTCGCCCAGGCCCGCCAGCAGCGTGCGCATGACCGGAAAGTGCGCGGTCGTCCCGGCCAGCGCGATAAAGCCGTCGCCGACCGGGAAGACCTTCTGGTTGCGCTCATACGCGCGCGACAGCCGCGTATCGCCGAAGGTGACCAGCGCGTCCGCCGCGATCGCCACCTCGGCACCCTTCTTGACGACAACACAGGTAGTCATGGCTCGCTCCTATCGTCAGGCTTGGGCGCACACCGGCAATGCCGGTGCGCGCTGCCGAGTTAGAGCAGGATACGGCGGAAGTCCGCCAGCAATTGCGCAAAGTACGTGTTGAAGCGCGCGGCCTCGGCACCGTCGATGACGCGGTGGTCCCACGACAGCGACAGCGGCAGCGTCAGGCGCGGCACGAACTGCTTGCCGTCCCACACCGGTTTCTGGAACGACTTGCACACGCCCATGATGGCCACTTCCGGCGCATTGATGATCGGCGTGAAGTACGTACCGCCCAGGCCGCCCAGCGACGAGATCGAGAAGCAGCCGCCCTGCATCTGGTCCGGCTTGAGCTTGCCGTCGCGCGCCAGCTTGGCCAGCTCGCTCATTTCCTGGCTGATCTCGAGCACGCCCTTCTTGTCGGCGTCCTTGATCACCGGCACGACCAGGCCGTTCGGGGTGTCGGCGGCAAAACCGATGTTGAAGTATTTCTTCAGCACCAGGTTGTCGCCATCGAGCGAGGCATTGAAGTTGGGGAACTTCTTCAGCGCCGCGACCGTGGCCTTGATCATGAAGGCCAGCATGGTCACCTTGATGCCGGACTTCTCGTTTTCCTTGTTCAGCTGCACGCGGAAGGCTTCCAGCTCGGTGATGTCCGCTTCGTCATGGTTGGTGACGTGCGGGATCATGACCCAGTTGCGGTGCAGGTTGGCGCCGGAAATCTTCTTGATGCGCGACAGGGCCTTGCTTTCGACCTCGCCGAAGCGGGTGAAATCGACCTTCGGCCACGGCAGCAGGCCAAGCTCGCCACCGCCGCCGCCAGCCGCGGCGGCCTGGGCCGGCGCGGCGGCCTGGCCGGTCATCACGCCCTTGACGTAGCTCTGCACGTCCTGCTGGGTGATGCGGCCCTTGGGGCCGGTGCCGGCCACGCGCGACACGTCGACGCCCAGCTCGCGCGCGAACTTGCGCACCGAGGGGCTGGCATGGGCGGCCTTGCCGCTTACGCCAGCGACTGCCGGCGCGGCGGCGGGCGCTGCTGCCGGCGCGGGGGCAGCCGTGGGCGCGGGGGCCGGGACGGGCGCGCTGGCTGCGGCCGGGGCCGGGGCCGGGGCCGCCGCGGCAGCCGGAGCCGGTGCGGCGGCCGCGCCGGCGGCGCCTTCCAGGATCAGCAGCAGCGTGCCTTCGGACACATTGTCGCCAACCTTGACCTTGACTTCCTTGACCACGCCGCCCTGCGGCGACGGCACGTCCATGGTTGCCTTGTCGGATTCCAGCGTCACCAGCGCGTCTTCCGCGTTGATGGTGTCGCCCGGCTTGACGTGGACTTCGATGACCGGCACGGCATCGTAGTCGCCGATATCGGGCACCTTGACCTCGACTGTGCCGCCACCGCCGGCAGCAGGCGCAGCCGCGGGAGCAGCTGCCGGCGCGGGAGCGGGCGCAGGTGCCGCGGCGGCAGGCGCCGGAGCGGGCGCGGCGGCGGACGGTGCCGCGGAGGCCTCGTTCGCCGCTTCGAGCATCACCAGCACCGAGCCTTCGGACACGTTGTCGCCCACCTTGATGCGGACGTCCTTGACCACGCCGGCCTGCGGCGAGGGCACGTCCATGGTGGCCTTGTCCGATTCCAGCGTCACCAGCGCGTCTTCCGCGTTGATGCTGTCGCCGGGTTTCACATGCACTTCGATGACGGGGACGGCGTCATAGTCGCCGATATCCGGCACCTTGATTTCAATTGCTTGACTCATTCAGTGTCTCCTGAGCAGGCCGGCACGCGCGACATCCGCAAGCGGCGAGATTACCTTCGCCGCCCGCTTCTGTCACGCCGCCATGCCGCAAGGCGCCATCGGGACTGTGCCGGGGCGCCCGCGGCACGGCGTTGCCGTACTGCGGGGGTGGGTGCAGGCTGCCGGATCAGACCGACATCGGGTTGGGCTTGTTCGGGTCGAGGTTGTACTTCTTGATGGCCTCGGCGACCTTGTCGCGGCCGATCGCGCCTTCGTCGGCCAGCGCCTTGAGCGCGGCCAGCGTGACCCAGTAGCGGTCCACTTCGAAGAAGTGGCGCAGCTTCTCGCGCGTGTCCGAGCGGCCGAAGCCGTCGGTGCCCAGCACCACGTAGCGGCGCGGCACGTACGGACGGATCTGCTCGGCGAAGGTGCGCACGTAGTCGGTCGAGGCAATCACCGGGCCGCGCGCCGACTTCAGCTTCTGCGTGACAAAGGCTTCGCGCTGGGTCTCGGCCGGATGCAGCAGGTTGTAGCGCTCGGCGGCCTGGCCGTCGCGCGCCAGCTCGGTGAAGCTCGGGCAGCCCCACAGGTCGGATTCGACGCCCCAGTCCTTCTTCAGCAGCTCGGCCGCGGCGATCACCTCGCGGAAGATCGTGCCCGAGCCCAGCAGCTGCACGCGCGGCGCGTTGCTGTTCTCGACGCCCTTGCGGAACTGGTACATGCCCTTGACGATGTCCTGCTCTACGCCAGCCGGCATTTCCGGGTGCTCGTAGTTCTCGTTCATCACCGTCAGGTAGTAGTAGACGTCTTCCTGTTCGGCATACATGCGGCGCAGGCCGTCCTGCATGATCACCGCCAGTTCGTACTGGAAGGTCGGGTCGTACGAGATGCAGTTCGGGATGACGGCGTGGAACACGTGCGAATGGCCGTCTTCATGCTGCAGCCCTTCGCCGTTCAGCGTGGTGCGGCCGGCGGTGCCGCCCAGCAGGAAGCCGCGCGAGCGCATGTCGGCGGCGGCCCAGCACAGGTCGCCGATACGCTGGATGCCGAACATCGAGTAGTAGATGTAGAACGGGATCATCTGCACGCCGTGGGTCGAGTACGACGTCGCGGCAGCGATCCAGTCGCACATGGCGCCGGCTTCGTTGATGCCTTCCTGCAGCACCTGGCCAGTCTGCGATTCCTTGTAGAACATCAGCTGGTCATGGTCTTCCGGCACGTATTTCTGGCCTTCCTGGTTCCAGATGCCGACCTGGCGGAACAGGCCTTCCATGCCGAAGGTGCGCGACTCGTCCGGGACGATGGGCACCACGTGCTTGCCGATCTGCTTGTCCTTCAGCAGCGTGTTCAGGATCCGCACGAAGGCCATGGTGGTGGACACTTCGCGGCCTTCGCCGGTGGCCTTGAGCAGCGCTTCGAACGCCTTCAGCTCGGGCACCTGCAGCGCTTCGGCCTTCTGGCGGCGCGCCGGCAGGTAGCCGCCCAGGTTCATGCGCGCCTGGCGCATGTATTCCAGTTCCTTCGAGCCTTCCTCGAAGGTGATGTACGGCACTTCTTCCAGCTTGTCGTCGGCGACCGGGATGTTGAACTGGTCGCGGAACTTGCGGATCGCGTCGACCGGCATCTTCTTCTGCTGGTGCGCGACGTTCATGGCCTGGCCGGCGTCGCCCATGCCATAGCCCTTGATGGTCTTGGCCAGGATCAGCGTGGGCTGGCCCTTGTGCTCGCTGGCGGCCTTGTAGGCGGCGTAGATCTTGTGCGGGTCGTGGCCACCGCGGTTCAGGCGCCAGATGTCCTCGTCGGACCAGTCGGCGACCATGGCCTTGAGCTCGGGCGTGTTGAAGAAGTGCTCGCGCACGTAGGCGCCGTCCTTGGCCTTCATGGTCTGGTACTCGCCGTCCACGCATTCCATCATGCGCTTCATCAGCAGGCCCTTGGTGTCGCGCGCCAGCAGCGCGTCCCACTTGCTGCCCCACACCACCTTGATCACGTTCCAGCCGGCGCCGCGGAACTCGGACTCCAGTTCCTGGATGATCTTGCCGTTGCCGCGCACCGGGCCGTCCAGGCGCTGCAGATTGCAGTTGATGACGAAGACCAGGTTGTCGAGCTTTTCGCGGCCGGCCATGCCGATCGCGCCCAGCGATTCCGGCTCGTCGGTCTCGCCGTCGCCCAGGAAGGCCCAGACCTTGCGGTCGCCGGCCTTGGCCAGGCCGCGGCTGTCCAGGTACTTCATGAAGCGGGCCTGGTAGATGGCCATGATCGGGCCCAGGCCCATCGACACCGTCGGGAACTGCCAGAAGTCCGGCATCAGCCACGGGTGCGGGTACGACGAGATGCCCTTGCCGTCGACTTCCTGGCGGAAGTTATCGAGTTGGTCGGGCGTCAGGCGACCGAGCAGGAAGGCGCGCGAGTACACGCCCGGCGCCGAGTGGCCCTGCACGAAGACCAGGTCGCCGCCGCTCTGCTCTGACGGCGCGCGCCAGAAGTGGTTGTAGCCGACGTCGTACAGCGTGGCCGCCGAGGCAAACGACGAGATATGGCCGCCGACATTGGTGTGCTTGTTGGCGCGCAGCACCATCGCCATGGCGTTCCAGCGGGTGTACGAGCGGATCCGGTGCTCGATGTCCTGGTCGCCGGGGATGCGGGCCTGCTGCTCGACCGGGATGGTGTTGATGTATTGCGTCTCGGCGTGGAACGGCTGGGTCACGCCGTTCACGCGTGCGTATTCGATCTGCTTGTCGATCAGGAAGGCGGCACGCGCCGGGCCTTCCGCGGCCAGCACGCCCTGCAGGGCGTCGAGCCATTCATGGGTTTCCTGGGGATCGGCGTCGTTGGCGCTCGAGGCGCCGAGGATCTGCTCTGGTACGGCGGACATGACTGTCTCCTGGGTGAATTCTTGGCTTCCGCGTCCGCGCTGGCAGCGCCGGACACGACTCAACGTATGACTCGCACCGACTTGCGGAGATCGGCGCCATTGCCGCCTTGCATCGGGGCCGCCGCCGGGAAACCTGTTCCGGTTTCTCCGCGCGGCAGGCGCATGGCTACCGCCCGCATTCTTGGGTCGGACCGATTCTATGGAAGCCCAATGGCGAGCACAAGGGAAATTTTCAAATTGCGATATCGTTTTTTATAATGTGGAATTATGCGGCAGCGCACCAAGAATCACAGCCCGAGCCGCATGCCCCGTGCCTCCATCCTGCCAGCGCCGGCACGCGGCGCCGGGATTTCATTGGCGCTTTCCCCAAGCGACGCACCGCAATAATCTCGGTACACTGGTCGGTCAGCCGTCAATCCCTCCCATGCCGTTTTTCAACCGCCTCGACCGTCTTTTCCGCAGCCTGCGTGCCGCCATGCTTCCCTCCGATGCGTTGGGTACAGCCAAGGCCGCCGGCGGCGAGTCCGCGCAGGTCCCGCATGCGCCTTCTCCGGCGGCCGGCCTGGGGCCGATCGAAGCGCTGGGACCGGACGACGGCGTCCCGGTGGCGCCGCCGCGCGGCCTGTGGTGGCTGCGCTGGCGCAACCTGGTCGCCACCAGCTGGTTCATGTTCATCCCGCTGGTTGCCATTGTGCTCTTCACCGTGGCGATGGGCGTGATCCTGTGGTCGCTGCACGAGACCGAACGCCAGCAGCAGCGCGACGCGCTGTACCGCGACGCGGCGTGGGCGCAGCAGCGCGTGCGCCTGTCGCTGCTGAGCAACCAGGACCAGTTGGCCTCGCTCGCGCGCGACATCGCCGCCGCGCAGCTGGAGCAGGGTGCCTACCGCACCGCGGCGCAGGAAATCCTGCGCGAGAACCCCGAGATCGTCTTCATCAACTGGCTCGACGCCACCAAGCGGGGCCGCTGGTCGCTGCCGTCGACGTCCGAATTCGCCAGCCGCCTGCGCGAAAACCAGGACCAGCCGCTCGAGCCCGAAGTGCTCGACACCTTCGACGCCGCGCGCGAGACCCAGCGCGTGGTCTACTCGCGACCGCTGGTCAACGAACGCGGCGACAGCTTCATGCTGATGGAAGTCCCGATCGTGCGCGACAACGAGTTCCTCGGCACGCTGGGCGCGCTGTATTCGATCAACGGCATCCTGACCCACCTGCTGCCGCCCGAGCTGACCGAGCGCTACCGCTTCTCGCTGATCGACAAGAACAACCAGACCCGTGCCAGCACCTCGCTGCGGCCGGTGCCGGGCAACGCGCTGTCGTATGAGGTGCTGCTCGACCCGCCGGGCCATTCGCTGTCGCTGCGCGCCGACGCCTACCCACCGGCATCGAACCTGCCCAACAACATGCTGCTGTGGCTGGTGGTGGGGTTGTCCTGCTTCCTGCTGTGGAGCCTGTGGAGCATGTGGCGGCACACCAGCCGCCGCTCCGAGGCGCAGCGTGCGCTGCTGGCCGAGACCTCGTTCCGGCGCGCGATGGAAAACTCGATGCTGATCGGCCTGCGCGCGCTCGACCTGAACGGCCGCATCACCTACGTCAATCCGGCCTTCTGCCGCATGACCGGCTGGCAGGAGAACGACCTGGTCGGGCGCCTGCCGCCCTTCCCCTACTGGCCGCCCAACGACCAGCAGGAGATGCAGAAGCAGATCGACCTGACGCTGCAGGGCAAGTCGCCCGCCGGCGGCTACGAGATGCGCGTGATGCGCCGCGACGGCAGCAGCTTCTACGCCCGCATGTACGTGTCGCCGCTGGTCGACAGCCGCGGCCGCCATACCGGCTGGATGAGCTCGATGACGGACATCACCGAGCCCAAGCGCGCGCGCGAGGAACTGGCCGCCGCGCACGACCGCTTCACCACCGTGCTGGAAAGCCTGGACGCCGCGGTGTCGGTGCTGGCCACCGACAAGGCCGAACTGCTGTTCGCCAACCGCTACTACCGCCAGCTGTTCGGCTGGGAGGCCGAGGGCCACGTCAAGCTGGCCGGCGACGAGCTCGACAAGGACCAGGTTTCCAGCGACAACACCGACTATGTCGATGCCTATGCCGGCCTGCCGGCCTCGGAGCTGATGCCATACGCTTCCGATGCGCGCGAGGTGTTCGTGCCCGACATGCAGAAATGGTTCGAAGTGCGCCGCCGCTATATCCAGTGGGTCGACGGCCACCTGGCGCAGATGCAGATCGCCACCGACATCACCGTGCGCAAGGCCGCCGAGGAAATGGCGCGCCAGCATGAAGAACGGTTGCAGTTCACCAGCCGCCTGACCACCATGGGCGAGATGGCGTCGTCGCTGGCGCACGAGCTGAACCAGCCGCTGGCCGCGATCAACAACTACTGCATGGGCGCGGTGGCGAGGCTGCATTCGGGCCGCAGCACGCCCGAGGACCTGATCCCGGTGCTGGAGAAGACCTCGGCGCAGGCGGTGCGGGCCGGCACCATCATCAGCCGCATCCGCGGCTTCGTGAAGCGCAGCCAACCGCAGCGGCGCGAGGCCGCGCTGCACGACATCGTCGCCGACGCCGTGGGCCTGGCCGACCTGGAAGCCACGCGCCGCCGCGTCACCATCCTGACCCGGCTGCCGGCGCCGCCGCTGACGGTCTATGTCGATCCGGTGCTGATCGAACAGGTGCTGGTGAACCTGCTCAAGAACGCGGTCGAGGCCATGGCCGGGCTGCCGGCGATGCGCGCCGGCGGCGTGGTGCGGCTGCACGCGCGGGTCGAGCCAGGCGAGATCGGCGACAACGTCCATATCGACGTGATCGACCAGGGCCCGGGCGTCGACGAGGCCACCAAGGAGCGGCTGTTCGAGCCCTTCTTCAGCACCAAGTCCGACGGCATGGGCATGGGGCTGAACATCTGCCGCTCGATCATCGAGTCGCACCAGGGCCGGCTGTGGGTCGAGAACAATGTCGACGGCATCGGTTGTACATTCAAGATCATGCTGCCGCTGCAGGCGGCGCCCGCCGAAGCCGTGGCCGAATAAGCAGAGCCCGCGCGCGCGGGCCACGCGCACCCTTGCGCATCATCGGATGCCTCGCGCCGGCGGCGCCGCTCCCCCTCCGACGTGGGGGGCCTGTCTCGCCACAGGGGGCCGCTGCCGGTTACACTTCGCAGCAATGAATTGTTGTCCCGAGGAGACTACATGACCGCAACGCCAAACCCCACGCCCCACCGCGGCGAGACCGTGTTCATCGTCGACGACGATGAAGCCATGCGCGACTCGCTGACCTGGCTGCTGGAGGGCAATGGCTATCAGGTGCGCAGCTTTACCAGCGCCGAGCAGTTCCTCGCCGCCTACGACGCCAGCCAGGTGTCCTGCCTGATCCTGGACGTGCGCATGCCCGGCATGAGCGGGCCCGAGCTGCAGGAGCGCATGCTGGCCGAGCAGATCGACATTCCGATCGTCTTCATCACCGGCCACGGCGACGTGCCGATGGCGGTATCGACGATGAAGCGCGGCGCCATCGACTTTATCGAAAAGCCCTTCGACGAGTCCGAGCTGCGCGCGCTGGTCGAGCGCATGCTGCAGAAGGCCCGCACCGACCACTCCACCGCGCGCGAACAGCGCGCCGCCAAGGACCTGCTGGGCAAGCTGACCACGCGCGAGCAGCAGGTGCTGGAGCGCATCGTGGCCGGCCGCCTGAACAAGCAGATCGCCGACGACCTGGGCATTTCCATCAAGACCGTGGAGGCGCACCGCGCCAACATCATGGAAAAGCTCAACGTCAACACCGTCGCCGACCTGCTGCGCCTGGCGCTGTCGCGCAACAGCTGAGCGGCTGGCGCCCGCTTGCACGGTGCGGCCGTGGGCCGCACCTGCGCCCCCCTGCGCCACTTCCCCACGCCACTTCCCCACGCCCTGCCGCCCACAGCTCAACGCCCGAGGTAATCCTCGTCGCGGAAGGTCACCACCCACTGTGGCCGATAGACCACAAGCACTGCGACCAGCATGCCGGTGAGGAAGGCTTCGCCGAAGGCGAGGATCACGGCCCCGAGCAAGGTGTCGGCAAGGCTCAGTGGCTGTCCCGGCATGGCCAGGTAGCGCCAGGCCGCCTGCGCCGTCCCGGCCCCAAGCGCGGCCAGGCCGGCGGTGAAATACCCGTGCCCCAGGATGAATACGAACGGATGGCGCGGCAGCAGGCGCCGCATCGCCGCCTGCAGGCCCGCCGAGAGCAGCGCCGGCAGCAGCGCCAGCCACACATAGCGCACCCATAGCGCGGCCCAGTCGAACTGGCTCCAGCCGTGCCCGGCCAGGTACTCCAGCCCCAGCAGCGAGACCACGTCCGCGGCGAACAGCGACAGCAGCGCCAGCGGCAGCCCGAACAGCGTCACCATCAGCGTGGCGCCGAGCAGCTGGATCACCATGCCGCCTGCCAGCGTCGCGCGCACCGTCCACAGCAGCGCCACCAGCAGCATCGCGCCCAGCCAGGCATTCTGCAGCGCATCGCGGCGCAGCAGCCGCCAGGGCCGGCGCGTCAGCGCCCACAGCAGCCCGCACACGGACAGCAGCACCAGCAGCGGATCGGATAGCGTCGAGGCAAGCGCGGTAGGCATGCGGCCGATGCTACCAGTACCTGGCCAGCGCGATGGCTGCCGGCGGTCAAGCTCCGTGCGACAGGGCCCGCGCAACCCTTATAATTCCGCCTTTGGCCCTGCCGCGCGCCTGCGCTGGCCGGCGCCGTCACCTTCTCGCCATCACCCCGTCCTGCCTCCCATGCCTGCCCAACTGATCGACGGCAACGCCCTTGCCAAGCAAATCCGCTCCGAAGCCGCCCAGCGCGCCGCCCGCCTGACCGAACGCGGCCACCAGCCCGGCCTGGCCGTGGTGCTGGTGGGCGAAGACCCGGCCAGCCAGGTCTATGTGCGCAACAAGGTCAAGGCCTGCGAGGACAACGGCTTCCATTCGTCGCTGGACCGCTATCCGGCCGACCTGTCCGAGGCCGACCTGCTGGCCCGCATCGACGCCCTCAACCGCGATCCCCGCATCCACGGCATCCTGGTGCAGCTGCCGCTGCCGAAGCACATCGACAGCCACAAGGTGCTCGAAGCAATCGCCCCGGAAAAGGACGTCGACGGCTTCCACGTGGCCAACGCTGGCGCGCTGATGACCGGCGCCCCGCTGTTCCGCCCGTGCACGCCCTACGGCTGCATGAAGATGCTGGAATCGATCCAGTATCCGCTGCGCGGCGCGCGCGCCGTGGTGGTGGGCGCCTCCAATATCGTCGGCAAGCCGATGGCGATGCTGCTGCTGCAGGCCGGCGCCACCGTCACCATCTGCAACAGCAAGACCCGCGATATCGGCGCCCACACCCGTGACGCCGACGTGGTGGTGGCCGCGGTCGGCAAGCGCAACCTGATCACGGCCGACATGGTCAAGCCCGGCGCGGTGGTGATCGATGTCGGCATGAACCGCGATGACCACGGCAAGCTGTGCGGCGATGTAGACTTCGCCGGCGTGCGCGAAGTCGCCGGCTACATCACGCCGGTACCGGGCGGGGTCGGGCCCATGACCATCACCATGCTGCTGATCAACACGCTGGAAGCCGCCGAGCGCGCCGCGGGCTGACCTCCCGGGCTTGCCGCCGGCGCCCGATGCGCCACCCGGGGCACTGGAAAATCCACCGCCCCGGCCCCATCTGCGGGAATATTGCCTGACCAGGACCAGCCAACCGCGCAGCCAACCGAGACCACGCCATGGACCACGCCGCCAACGCTACCAATCCGCTGCTGGACTTTTCCGACCTGCCCCGCTTTGCCGAGATCCGGCCGGAGCACATCAGCCCCGCCCTCGACGTGCTGCTGGAACGCGCGCAACAGGCCGTCGCCCGCGCCGAGGATCCCGCCACGCCCGCCGACTGGGCCAACGCCGTGCAGGCGCTGGAAGCCGCCACCGAGCCGCTGGGCCGCGCCTGGGGCGTGGTCAGCCACCTCAGCGCCGTCGCCGATACGCCCGAGCTGCGCCAGGCGCATGCCGAGAACCTGCCGCGCATGACCGAGTTCTGGTCGTCGCTGGGCCAGAGCCTGGCGCTGTATGAGAAATACAAGGCGCTGGCGGCCAGCCCCGAGTTCGCCGGCATGAGCGCGGCGCGCCACCAGCTGATCGAGAACGAGCTGCGCGGCTTCCGCCTCGGCGGCGCCGAACTGCCCGAGGACAAGAAGCCGCGCTTTGCCGAGATCCAGGAGCAGCAGGCCCAGCTGTCCAAGGCCTTCTCCGACCACGTGCTCGACGCCACCAACGCCTACGCGCTGGTCATCGAGGACGAGGCGCGCCTGTCCGGCCTGCCCGACGATGCCCGTGAAGCCGCCCGCCACGCCGCGGAAAAGGATGGCAAGGCCGGCTGGAAGTTCACGCTGCACTTCCCCTCCTACTTCCCCGTGCTGCAGTACGCGGACGACCGCGCGCTGCGCCAGACCCTGTACGAGGCCAACGTCACGCGCGCATCCGAGCTTGGGCCGCAGCACGGCCAGGGCCAGCCCGACTGGGACAACACCGCCAATATGCGCGAGCAGCTGGCCCTGCGCCGCGAAGAGGCGCAGATGCTCGGCTACCAGTGCTATGGCGAAGTCTCGCTGGTGCCGAAGATGGCCGAGTCGCCGGCCGAGGTGCTCAAGTTCCTCGACGAACTGGCGGTCAAGGCGCGCCCCTACGCCGAGCAGGACTGGGCCGAGCTGAAGGCCTTCGCCGCGGCCGAGCTGGGCCTGCCGGAACTGGCGCCATGGGACGTGGCCTATGCCTCGGAGAAGCTGCGCCAGCAGCGCTATGCGTTCTCCGAACACGAGGTCAAGCAGTATTTCCCGGAAGCCAAGGTGCTGGAGGGCCTGTTCGGCGTGGTGCAGAAGCTGTTCTCGGTGAGCATCCAGCCCGAGCAGGCGCAGACCTGGCACCCCGACGCGCGCTTCTTCCGCGTCAGCACCCCCGATGGCACGCTGCTGGCCCAGTTCTACATCGACCTGTACGCGCGCGAAGGCAAGCGCGGCGGCGCGTGGATGGACGACGCCCGCGGGCGCAAGGTGCTCGAGCATGGCGGCGTGCAGACCCCCGTGGCCTACCTGACCTGCAACTTCTCGGCGCCGGTCGGCGACAAGCCCGCGCTGTTCACGCACGATGAGGTCATCACCCTGTTCCACGAGTTCGGCCACGGCCTGCACCACATGCTGACGCAGGTGGGCGAACTCGGCGTGTCGGGCATCAACGGCGTGGAGTGGGACGCGGTGGAACTGCCGTCGCAGTTCATGGAGAACTTCTGCTGGGAGTACGAAGTGCTGACCGGCATGACGCAGCATGTCGACACCGGCGAGCCGCTGCCGCGCGCGCTGTTCGACCGCATGCTGGCGGCCAAGAACTTCCAGAACGGCATGATGACGCTGCGCCAGATCGTGTTCTCGTCGTTCGACATGCACCTGCATACCGACTTCGACCCGGCCGGCGCCACCTCGGTGCTGGAGCTGTCGCGCCAGATCAACGACCGCGTGCACGTGGTGCCGCAGCATCCGCTGTCGCGCTGGCCTAACACCTTCAGCCATATCTTCGCCGGCGGCTATGCGGCGGGCTATTACAGCTACAAGTGGGCCGAGGTGCTGTCGGCCGACGTCTACGCGGCGTTCGAAGAGGCCGCGCAGCTGTCGGGCACGGTCCTCGACAGCGAAACCGGCGCGCGCTACCAGCGCGAGATCCTGTCGGTGGGCGGCAGCCGCCCGGCGATGGACTCGTTCGTGGCGTTCCGCGGCCGCGCGCCGCAGATCGACGCGCTGCTGCGCCACGGCGGGATGGCCGCATGAGCGCGCTGGGACTGCCGGGCCAGGGCCCGCTGCGCATTGCCAGCTGGAACGTCAATTCGCTGAAGGTGCGCCTGCCGCAGGTGCTGCAGTGGCTGGCCGAGCAGGACCAGGCCGGCGCGCCGATCGACGCGCTGTGCCTGCAGGAACTGAAGCTGCCCGACGACAAGTACCCGCTGGCCGAACTGGAAAACGCCGGCTTCCACAGCGTCTACACCGGCCAGAAAACGTACAACGGCGTCGCCATCCTGGCGCGCGACGCAAGCATGCCCGGCCCCGTCGACGTGGTGCGCAACATCCCCGGCTTCGAGGACGCGCAGCAGCGCGTGATCGCCGCGACGTATGGCGACCTGCGCCTGGTCTGCGCCTATTTCCCCAACGGGCAGTCGCCCGATTCGGACAAGTTCGCCTACAAGCTGCAATGGCTCGAAGCGATGACCGCGTGGCTGCGCGAGGAAATGACGCGCCACCCGCGGCTGGCGCTGCTGGGCGACTTCAATATCGCGCCGGAAGACCGCGACGTGCACGACCCGGCCAAGTGGGAAGGCCAGAACCTGGTCTCGCCGCCCGAGCGCGCCGCCTTTGCCGCGCTGCTCGAACTCGGCCTGGCCGATGCGTTCCGCAAGTTCGAGCAGCCGGAGAAGGCCTTCTCGTGGTGGGACTACCGCATGCTGGCGTTCCGGCGCAATGCCGGCCTGCGCATCGACCATATCCTGCTGTCGCCGGCGCTGACCGAGCAGTGCAGCGCGTGCGTGATCGACCGGGTGCCGCGCACCTGGGAGCAGCCATCCGACCACACCCCGGTGGTGGCGACGCTGCATTGCGGCTGACCCTGCGCGGCGTGCGCGCCTGCCGGCCGCGCTGGGGCATGGCGCCGGTTCAGGCAAGCCCGGGCAAGCCCCGCTCGCCGCGCCCGGCCGTGCCCGCTACACTGCGGGCATGAGCCCTCCCAGCCAGGCCATGTTTCGCCATCGCAATCTCCCCCACCTGCTGCTGCAAGCGCGCGAAGCGTTGCTGGCCGGCTTCCGGCCGGTCCTGCGGCAATTCGGCGTGACCGAGCAGCAATGGCGCGTGCTGCGCACGCTCAACGAGCGCGGGCCGATGGAGCCCAACCAGCTCGCCGAGGCCTGCCTGATCCTGAGCCCCAGCCTGACCCGCATGCTGGCGGGCATGGAAGACGCCGGGCTGGTGGCACGCACGCGCTCGGCCACCGACCAGCGCCGCCAGCTGGTCAACCTGACCAATGCCGCGCGCGACGTCATCGCGCAGATGGAACCACTGATCGACGCCCGCTACCAGCAGCTCGCACAGCAGCTGGGCGCCGAGCGCCTGGCCGAGGTCTATCGCGCGCTCGACGCCATGCTGGCGAGCCTGGGCCCGCAGCCGGCCACACCTCAATCCAGTGCGCCAGCCCCAGCCGCCTTGCCGCCCTCCGGACGCGGTGGCGAAGCCGGCTAGCCAGCGCCGTTTTCCGCCGATGCCCGCGCCCATCACCGCACCCCTGCTGCCACGCCTGTTCCCCTGGAGCCAGCGCGTCGACCCGACCACGCTGCGCGCCGACCTGGTGGCGGGACTGCTCGGCGCCGTGCTGGTGTTGCCGCAGGGGGTGGCGTTCGCCACGCTCGCCGGCCTGCCGCCGCAGTACGGCATCTACAGCGCGGTGGTGCCGTGCATCGTGGCGGCGCTGTTCGGTTCCAGCTGGCACGTCATGTCGGGGCCGACCAACGCCAACTCGCTGGCGCTGTTCGCGATGCTGAGCCCGCTCGCGTTCGCGGGCAGCCCGGCCTATATCGGCCTGGCGCTGGCGGTGACCATCGTGGTCGGCGTGATGCAGCTTGCGGTGGGCACGCTGCGGCTGGGCTCGCTCGCCAACTTCATTTCGCCGTCGGTGCTGCTCGGCTTTACCTGCGGCGCGGCGACGCTGATAGGGCTGTACGCGCTGAAGGACCTGTTCGGCCTGTCGGTGCCGACCGGCACCAGCGCCTTCGGCGTGTTGCGCCACCTGTTCGAGCATGCCGGCACCATCAACTGGGACGCGGCCATGGTCGGCGCCGTCACGCTGGCGGTGACGCTGCTGTGCAAGCGGCTCTGGCGGCGCCTGCCGTTCATGCTGCTGGGCCTGCTGGCCGGCTATGGCGTGGCGCTGTGGCTGAACCAGGCTGGCGGCCACCACGTCAACGTCGTGGGGCCGATTCCGTCGGCACTGCCGCACTTCGAGGTGCCTGACGTCGACTGGCGCAAGCTGCCCGACCTGCTGGGCATCGCCGCGGCGCTGACCATCGTCGCGCTGGGCCAGTCGATCTCGATCGCCAAGGCGGTGGCGTTGCGCTCGGGCCAGCATATCGATGCCAACCGCGAGTTCATCGGCCAGGGCCTGTCGAATATCGCGGGTGGCTTCTTCTCCGGCTATATCTCGTGCGGCTCGCTCAACCGCTCGGTGCCCAACTTCGAGGCCGGCGCGCGCACGCCGCTGGCGAGCGTGTTCTCGGCGCTGTGGCTGGTGGCGCTGGTCGCGGTCAGCGCGCCGCTGCTGGCGCAGATCCCGATGGCGGCGATCGCGGCGATGCTGCTGCTGGTGGCGTGGGGCCTGCTCGACATCGCGCGGCTGCGCCGCATCTTCACGCTCAGCCGCACCGAGTTCGCGATCGCCATCGGCACCTTTGCCGCCACGCTGGTGATCCGGCTGGAAATGGCGGTGCTGCTCGGCACCGTGCTGTCGCTGGTGGCTTACCTGTACCGCACCTCGCGGCCCGCGGTGCGCAGCCTGGTGCCGGATGCCGACGATCCCGGCCGGCGCTTCACGCCGCTGGACGAGCTGCGCCGTCCGCAGCCGGAATGTCCGCAGCTCAAGCTGCTGCGCATGGAGGGTGCGATCTACTTCGGCGCGGTGCAATACGTGACCGACCGCCTGCACTGGCTGCGCACCGTCAATCCCGGCCAGACCCACCTGCTGGCGATGACCAAGAGCATGAATTTCATCGACCTCGCCGGGGCGGAAATGTGGGAATACGAGCTGAGCGAGCGGCGCGCGCTCGGCGGCGACCTGTACTTCCACCGGCCGCGCACGCAGGTGCTGCAGACCTGGGCGCAGACCGGCTTTACCGACAAGCTCGGCGCCGACCATGTGTTCCCGACCAAGCGGCAGGCGCTGCACACCATCATCGGACAACTGTCGCCGGAAGTCTGCGCCCGCTGCACCGTGCGCATCTTCGAGGAATGCGCGTCGCGGCCTGGCGCCACCGCAGCGACGGCCGCGTCCGCGCAGCCATGAGCGCAGCGCCCGCACAGGCGCGCTTCGCCACGTCACGGCGGAAAAAAACGGAAGAAACTGGGGATTGCCTGCGCCGGCGGTGCCGGCTGGCAAGCAAGGCCGGACGGCCTATGCTCTGAACCCTGATGCAAGATGGGCGCCCGCGGCTTGCCTGGGGCGGGCCGGGGCATCCATCTGCATCAGATCGGCGCCACGTGGGCGCGCTTGACGACGATAGGCTGCGGCGCACCCTGCTCGATCAGCACCACGGCGGCGCGTTCGATGGTTTCGCGGCCGGCGCGGAATGCTTCTTCAAGTGACAGCACCTGGTCGGCGCTGAAACCTTCCCACAGTGCTTCGCGTGTCACCACGCAAGTCACCTTCTCGCCATTGACAAGTGCCTGGAACAACAAGCCTTCGTTATTGATGTCGTAGCGCTCTTGCTCTTGGAATTTGATATCCATCGGTGCAGCCCTCCATATGCAAGTGGAGAAACATCCTAACATGGCTCCGGCAAAATCGTATGGGTAGAACCCCATGCGATAGGGTTCATTCGGAAGACCACCGCGACCGCCGTTCGGTTCCGTCGCACACCCCCTTCGCACGCAGGGCGCGTGCGCGTAGCTTGCCATGGCAATTGCGTCAGGCAATTGACAGCGCCGGAAATCATGCTAGAATCTCGTTCTTCGTTGGGGCGTTAGCTCAGTTGGTAGAGCAGCGGACTCTTAATCCGTAGGTCGAGTGTTCGAGTCACTCACGCCCCACCAGCGAATACAAAAAAGGCCGGAAGCAGCAATGCTTCCGGCCTTTTGCTTTTGGCAACGGCCTTTTGCCCTGGGCGGCCCGGACCGCACCGATCCGTTGCGGCAGAGGCCACCGCCCCCGCCGCAACGGCACTGTGTCACGCGCCAACGCTGGCCCGCTCGAACAGCGTGCGCGCCAGCGCGCGATGGCGCAGCAGCACCGCGGGCAGGTCGGCCGTCAGCAGCTCGCCGTCGCGCACTACTTCCCTGCCATTGATCACACTGGCCGCGACATTGGCCGGCGTGCAGAACACCAGCGCCGCCACCGGGTCATGGCCGGCGCCGGCAAACCCGACCGACGCCAGGTCGAAGGCGACGAAGTCCGCCGACATGCCCGGCGCCAGCGCGCCGATATCGTCGCGGTTGAGCACGCGCGCGCCACCCAGCGTGGCGATTTCCAGCGCCTCGCGCGCGCTCATCGCGGCCGGACCGTAGCCGACCCGCTGCAGCAGCATCGCCTGGCGCGCCTCGCCAAGCATATGCGCGCCGTCGTTCGACGCGCTGCCGTCCACGCCCAGCCCCACCGGCACGCCCGCATCGCGCATGGCACGCACCGGCGCAATGCCCGACGCCAGCCGCATGTTCGAGCACGGGCAATGCGCCACCCCAGTGCCGGTGCGGGCGAACAGCGCGATGCCCTCGTCGTCCAGCTTGACGCAGTGCGCGTGCCAGACATCGTGGCCGACCCAGCCCAGGTCCTCGGCATACTGCGCCGGCGTCAGGCCGAATTTCTTGCGCGAATAGGCAATGTCGTTGTCGTTCTCGGCCAGGTGCGTATGCAGCGACACGCCGTAGTGGCGCGCCATCACCGCCGATTCCCGCATCAGGTCGCGCGATACCGAGAACGGCGAGCACGGTGCCAGCACCACGCGCAGCATCGCGTGGCGCGCGCTGTCGTGGTACTGCTCCACCAGCCGCTGGCTGTCGCGCAAGATGGCGGCCTCCTCTTCCACCACCACGTCCGGCGGCAGGCCGCCCTTGCTGCGGCCCACGCTCATCGAGCCGCGCGCGGCATGGAAGCGCATGCCCATCTCCTGCGCCGCGGCGATCGAGTCGTCCAGGCGCGAGCCATTGGGAAACAGATAAAGGTGGTCGCTGGTGGTGGTGCAGCCCGACAGCATCAGCTCGGCCATCGCAGTCTTGGTCGACACCGCGATCATTTCCGGCGTCAGGTGCGACCACAGCATGTACAGGTTGGTCAGCCACGAGAACAGCTCGGCATCCTGCGCCGCCGGCACCGCGCGCGTCAGGCTCTGGTACATGTGGTGGTGCGTGTTGACCAGCCCGGGCGTGACCACGCGGCCGCGCATATCCAGCACCTGCGCGCTGCCGTCGTCGACCATGCGCCGGTATTGCGGCGGCAGCTCAGCGGTCGGGCCGACCCATTGCACCGCGGGGCCTTCGGCGACCAGCGCACCGTCGCGGATCTCGCGGCGCTGCGCGTCCATGGTCACCAGGACGTCGGCATTGAGGGCGATCAGGGTCATGGCGGAACTCCTTCTGTGAAGCGGATGGGATTGAGGGCAGATACGATCGCCGCCAGTCTACGGCGGCGCGTTGCCTCTTCCCAAGCACAGAATTCCGAGCAGCCTGTCCACAAAAAGTGTACATCCGCCAGAAGCCCGGCTCAGCGGGCCTGCGCGAACAGCGTCGCCAGCGCGTCGCCGATGCGCTCGGCCATCAGCGCCGCCGCGGCGTTGAGTGGGCCGCCGGCGCGCGCCACCAGTGTCAGCGTCTGGCCCTGCAGGTGGCGGTCGCGCAAGGGCACGTACACCAGCGCCTGGCGCGCGCGCTCCTCCATCACGTCGAGCGGGTTCAGCAGGGCAATGCCGGTCCCCAGCAGCACCAGCTGGCGGATCAGCACGGTCGAGGTCGACTCCGCCACCGGCGACACTTCGATTGCATTGCGCGCAAAGGCCGCATCGAGGATGGCGCGGATCGACAACGACGGCGCCGGCAGGATCAGCGGATAGCCGACACATTCGCTTAGCAGCACCGATGGCCGCGCCGCCAGCGCATGGCCGGGCGGCACCACCGCACCGATCTGCCAGTCGCTGCTGGCCAGCGCACGAAAGGCCGGCAGTTCCGGCAGGTCATAGCCCAGGCCCAGGTCGGCATCGCCCTGCTCCACCGCCGCCACGATATCAGCCACCGGCAGGTCATTGACGCGCACCACGATGCCCGGATAGCGCTGGCGGAAGTCATGCACCAGCGACGGCATCAGCGAGCCCGCCAGGCCTGCCGTCACCGCCAGCGTGACCTCGCCCCGGCGCGCGCCCTTGAACTCCTCGATGCGCTCGCGCAGCGCGTCGTGCTCGCGCAGCGTCTGGCGGACGTGGGCCAGCACCATCTCGCCCAGCGGCGTCAGCCGCAGGCGCTTGTTGATGCGCTCGAACAACGGCGCGCCCAGTTCGGCCTCCAGATCCAGGATCTGCCGGTTGACCGCGGTCGGCGCCACATGCAGGTGCTCGGCCGCCTTGCGGATGGAACCGCGGCGAACGACCTCGTCGAGATAGCGTAGGACTCTGGCGTGCATGGATCTGGCAAACAGGTGGATGCGGTGCCGGCGCGGAGGCGCATGACGGCGGCCTGGCATTGTAGCGGTCAGGCTTCGCAAAAAATCCCGTAAAGGCTATTGCGCCGCATCCGATACCTTGCTACAATCTTTTTCTTCGTTGGGGCGTTAGCTCAGTTGGTAGAGCAGCGGACTCTTAATCCGTAGGTCGAGTGTTCGAGTCACTCACGCCCCACCAGCGAATTCAGAAAAGCCGGAAGCCTTGCTTCCGGCTTTTTGCTTTGGCGCTTCTTTAACGCTTGCCGCTCGATCCGGCCTCGCGCGCGATCGGCAACACGGCCCGATTCTTGATACGCGGGTTCTCACCAATTCCCCTGCAGACGCTTTCCCGGTTGAATCGCTCCGGCGCCATTGTGGAACATAGTTCCGTATCGCGGAACTATCGCAAGCGCCGGCCGTACCGCATCCCGGCACGGCCCGGTCATGCCAGCCCGGAAAAACCTGACCGCGCGGACCCCGGATCCGTAGCCGATCCGCCGACCCGCCTGCAGCCCGGCTGGCGCATCAGTGAAAGAAGAATTGGAGGCCCTCCTTGAAAGCAGTCCTTAACGCCGGCGCAGCCGCATGCATCGCGGCCCTCGGCCTGGCCCACGCCGGCCTGGCGCACGCCCAGTCCTACCCTGCCAAGCCGATCCGCCTGATCGTGCCGTTCGCGGCCGGCGGCACCACCGATATCGTGGCGCGCGCGGTGTCCGACGGCCTGGGCCGTGAACTGGGCCAGCCGGTGGTGGTGGAAAACCGCGGCGGCGGCGGCGGCGCCATCGGTGCCGACGCGCTCGCCAAGTCCGCGCCGGACGGCTACACGCTGGGCATCGCCACGGTCAGCACCATGGCAACCAACCCGGCCACCAACCCGAAGAATCCGTACGATCCGCTCAAGGACTTCGCGCCGATCACCAACCTGGTCAACGTGCCCAACGTGCTGACGGTGAATCCGAAGGTCCCGGCCAAGACCCTGAAGGAATTCGTGGCGATGCTGAAGGCCAACCCGGGCAAGTACAGCTACGCCTCGGCCGGCAAGGGCAGTATCTCCCACCTGGACGGGGAACTGTTCAAGGACATCACCCAGACCGACATGGTTCACATCCCCTACCGGGGATCGGGCCCGGCGCTGAACGACACGCTGGCGGGCCAGGTCAACGCGCAATTCGACAACCTGCCGTCGTCGATGCCGCATATCCAGGCCGGCAAGCTGCGCGCACTGGCGGTGGCAGCGCCCAAGCGCGTCGAGGGCCTGCCCGACGTGCCGACCTTTGCCGAAGCCGGCATGAAGGACATGAACAACATGGCCTGGTACGGCCTGGTGGCGCCGGCCGGCACGCCGGCGGCGATCATCACCCGCGTGCATGACGCGGCGGTCAAGGCGCTGCAAGACCCCAACGTCAAGCGCCGCCTGGCTGACAGCGGCGCCTACACCGATGGCAACACCCCGGCGCAGTACGCCGCCCAGATCAAGCGCGAACTGGACCTGCGCAAAAAGATCGCGCGCGACCAGAACATCACGCTGGAATAAGCCGGCCTGGCGGCATCAGCCGCCTCCGGACCGTGAAAACCGGCTGCCACGGCAGCCGGTTTTTTTTATGGGCGGCGCCCGAAAATGCGCCGCGCACCACTCAGAGTCTTCCTATTTCCGCGGCATTTGATCCCGCACAGCACGCCCGTCCCGCCGGTAACGTTCAATACGTGTAGAAGAAACTTTCACTTTGCGGACACGCGCCGACTCGGTACATTTACCGGGTGCTCCGCAACACCGCGCCGGCATTCGACCGGCCAACGTCCGGCCCCAAACCGGTTTCGCGCAGGCGCTGCGCGACCGTCATTCGCGAGGATAGCAAGATGCTGAAGAAGACCCTGATCGTTGCAGCCCTGGCCGCGCTCGGCGCGACCCAGGCGTATGCGCAGAAAAACTACACCGAAGGCGGCGATCTCTACAGCGGCAGCCACACCAAGAAGGCCGGGCCGAACCAGAGTGCGGCCAAGTCCGGCAAGTTCGACCCGTACACCGACGGCGCCAAACAATCGACCAAGTCGGAGCTGAACAGCTCCGGCAAGAAGTTCGATCCGAACACCGATGGCGCCAAGACCGGCAAGTACGACCCGTACACCGACGGCGCCAAGGCGGGCAAGGCCGATCCCTACACCGACGGCGCCAAGGCGCCCGCCAGCCAGGGCACCAAGGCGCAGTAACACCGCCCTCGCCCGCTCACACAGCCCGCTTGCGCGGGCTGTTTTCTTTTTGGGTGTCGCCCGTGCCTCAAGCAGCCAGCGCCTGCGCCGGCCGCGCCGGCTGCATGGTGCCGCGGTCGCGGAAGGCGACATGCCAGGACAGCGCCTCTTCCACCAGGTGCGGGGTCTGGCCGCCATGCGCGCAGGCGCGGCGGAAGTAATCGCCCAGCAGGTCGCGGTATTGCGGGTCGGCGCAGTTGGCGATGATGGTGCGGGCGCGTTCGCGCGGCGCCAGGCCGCGCAGATCGGCCAGGCCGTGCTCGGTGACGATGATGTCGACATCGTGCTCGGTATGGTCGACGTGCGCCACCATCGGCACGATGCTGGAGATATCGCCACCCTTGGCCACCGACTTGGTCACGAACACCGACAGGTGCGCATTGCGGGCAAAGTCACCCGAGCCGCCGATGCCGTTCATCATGTGCGTGCCGCCCACATGGGTCGAGTTGACGTTGCCGTAGATATCGCACTCGAGCGCCGTGTTGATGGTGATCAGCCCCAGCCGGCGCAGGATCTCCGGATGGTTGCTGATTTCCTGCGGCCGCAGCAGCAGGCGCGAGCGGTAACGGTCCAGGTTCGACAGGAAGCGCTGGTACACCGCGCGCGTCAGCGTCACCGACGAGGCCGAGGCAAAGGCCAGGCGCCCCGCATCCAGCAGCTCGATGGTGCTGTCCTGCAGCACTTCGGAATACATCTGCAGGTCGCGGAACGGCGACTCGACCATCCCGTGCAGCACCGCGTTGGCAATGGTGCCAATGCCGGCCTGCAACGGCTGCAGCGACGGCGACAGCCGGCCGGCGCGCACTTCGCGCAGCAGGAATTCATTGAGATGGCCGGCGATCTGGCTGGTGCCGGCATCCGGCGGCAGCGCGTTGGACGGGCTGTCGTCCTTGGCGGTGATGACAATGGCCGCGATCTTCTCGGGATCGATCGGGATATACGGCAGGCCGATGCGCTGCGCGGGCGCGATCAGCGGGATCGGCTGGCGGTACGGACGCTGCACCGGGAAATAGATGTCGTGCAGTCCTTCCAGCTCCAGCGGCATGTTCAGGTTGATCTCGACGATCACCTTGCGCGCCAGCATGGCGAAACTGGCCGAGTTGCCCACCGAGGTGCTGGGGATAATGCCGCCCTGCTCGGTGATGGCCACCGCTTCCACCACCGCGACGTCCACCGGCGCAATCTGGCCCGAGCGCAACTGCTCGACGGTCTCAGACAGATGCTGGTCGATGAACATGACTTCGCCCGCATTGATCTTGCGGCGCAGCGTGGGATCGGACTGGAACGGCAGGCGGCGCGCGATCACGTCGGCCTCCGCCAGCACCCGGTCGATGTCGTTGCCGAGCGAGGCGCCGGTCATCAGCGTGATGCGCAGCGGCTCGGTGGCGGCGCGACGGGCGAGCGCGAACGGCACTTCCTTGCAGTCGCCCGCGCGCGTGAATCCGCTCATGCCTACCGTCATGCCGTCGCGGATCAGCGCGGCGGCTTCGTCGGCCGAGACCACCTTGTCATGCAGCCTGGCCAGGCGAATGCGTTCCTTGTACATCCTTGATCTCCGTTCTGACGGCCGGCCCGTGCCTGCGCCGTTTGCCCCGTGCTGGCCTGGCGGCTGGTTGCGGGGTCTCCGGCAGGCAGTGTAGCCAGCCATGCTTATTCCAGCGATGATTTAAAGTCATTCATTCAAGTCGCTTTTTTCATAATCTTGCAAATGACGCGCAGCAGTCGGCACTAGTGCGCGGTACCGGCTCAGGACATTCCCGCAGTTGTCACAAATCCGGCAAAAGTTTCTGTTAGTCTCGCCGTTCGGTCGACCCAGCCCGCCCCAGAGGCTGCGGCGGCCGTGCCGCCCGGGCCGGCCATGCTCCGGCCCCTTGCACCCCTTGCGGGTGCCTGTGCATTGCGGTGGCGGCAAAACACAACAGGAGACGCCATTCATGCAGCCAAGACCCCTCGAACCCAGCGAGCCGGTTGTCCTTGCCCTGATTGACGCAGTCACCGCCTGGCAAGGTGCGTTGGACCAGACCCTGCGCGCCTCGGGCCTTAGCTATTCCCAGTGGCTGCTGCTGCGGGCCATCCGCCAGGGTGCCTTCAAGCGCGGATTGCCGCTGACCGGTCCGATGCCGCTCGAAGCCGCACAATCGGAGACCATGCTCGACGAACTGCGCCGCGACGGCTGGATCGAATACACCGCCACGATGGCACCCCGCATCGCCGAAGGCGCCACGGCGCGGGTGCAACGTACCGCGCAGGCGCTGAGCGCGCTGCACAGCGTCTCGGTCGCGGCCTTCAATTCGCAGGAGCGTGCCGCGCTGGGCAGCCTGCTGGACCGGATGAAATCCACGCTGGACGGCCACACTTCACGCCAGGCCAGGGCCGCCTCCGAGGCCCCCCGGCAGGAACGGCACAGCCAGCATAGCCAGCCGCTGCCCTGCCCCGGCCTGCCGCCGGTCGCGCACCGTCCGTCTTCCTGCCCCAGCCTCGCCACGCGCTTCTGAGCGCTGCCCGGGTCCCGCGGCGCGCCGCCGGGACCCGTCGGGGCCCCTCCCTCGCCATCGCCAGTACCCGCCACTTTGTTGCGCCGGGTACTCGGATTTTTCCTAAAGTATGAGCATGCCCCGGCACATGCCCCGGCGGCCCATCGACACCGCGAGGAGGGGAACATGCCGCAGGAGAACGAAGACAAGGTCGCGCACCTGCTGGACCAACTGGCCAACTTCGCGCGCGGGCGGCTGCCGGCGGCGATGTTCAGCGTGGTCGAGCCCTTCCTGCTGCATTACTACGACCAGGCCGATGCCGAAGACCTGTTGCGGCGCGAAGTGGCCGACCTGTACGGCGCCGTGATGGCGCACTGGCAGACGGCGCAGAAGTTCACCCCCGGCAGCGCCCGCATCCGCGTCTACAACCCCAACCTCGAAGAGCACGGCTGGCACTCCGACCACACCGTGGTCGAGATCGTCAACGACGACATGCCGTTCCTGGTCGACTCCGTGACCATGGAGATCAACCGCCAGGGCCTGGCGCTGCATTCGGCCATCCATCCGGTGTTCCGGGTCTGGCGCGGCGGCGCCGGCATCGAGCGGATCGCCCCTGCCGGCGCCGGCGAGGGTGGCGACAATTCGCGCCTGGAGTCCTTCATCCATTTCGAGATCGACCGCACCGGCGAGGCATCGCGCCTCGACGCCTTGCGCAACGGCATCTCGCAAGTGCTGGTCGACGTGCGCGCCGCGGTGGAAGACTGGCCGAAGATGTGCGACATCACGCGCGCCACCATCGGCGTGATGGCGCAGGCACCGGACGCGGCTTCAGCGGAGAGCGTCGAGGCGCGCGCCTTCCTGGAATGGATGATGGACGACCATTTCTCCTTCCTGGGACAGCGCGACTACCAGCTGGTGGCGCGCGACGGACGCTACTTCCTGCGCGGCGTGGCGGGCTCGGGCGCCGGCATCCTGCGCGAAAGCCTGCGCGAACCCGATGCCGAAGACCTGACCCCGCTGCCCGCGGCGGCCACCGCGATCATCGAAGGCAGCTCGCCGATCTTCCTGACCAAGGCCAATTCGCGCGCCACCGTGCACCGGCCCGGCTATCTCGACTACGTCGGCGTCAAGCTGCTCGACGAAAACGGACAGCTGTTCGGCGAGCGGCGCTTCGTCGGCCTCTACACTTCGACCGCCTACATGGCGCCGATCGCCGACATCCCGCTGGTGCGGCGCAAGTGCGCCAACATCCTGGCACGCGCCGGCTTCCTCGCCAAGGGCCACCTGTACAAGTCGCTGGTCACGATCCTGGAGCAATATCCGCGCGACGAACTGTTCCAGGCGACCGAGGACGAATTGTTCGACATCACCACCGGCATCCTGCGGCTGCAGGAGCACCAGCGCACGCGGCTGTTCGTGCGGCGCGACCGCTTCGATCGCTTTGTCTCGTGCCTGGTGTTCGTGCCGCGCGACAAGTACAACACCGACCTGCGCCAGAAAATCCAGAAGCTGCTGACCGCGGCCTTCCACGGCACCAGCTGCGAGTTCACGCCGCTGCTGTCGGAATCGCCGCTGGCGCGCATCCAGCTGACCGTGCGCGGCGAGCCCGGCACCATGCCCAAGGTCGACACACAGGAGCTGGAAGCGCGCATCGTGCATGCCAGCCGCCGCTGGCAGGACGACCTCGCCGAAGCGCTGCACGAAAGCCACGGCGAAGAGCAAGGCAACAGGCTGCTGCAGCGCTATGGCGGCTCGTTTCCCGCCGGCTATCGCGAAGACTATCCGGCGCGCACCGCGGTGCGCGATATCGAGCTGATGGAGCACGCGGTGCGCGGCAACGGCATGGCGATGAACCTGTACCGCCCGATCGAGGCCGCGCCGGGTGCGTTCCGTTTCAAGGTGTACCGCGCCGGCGAACCGATCGCGCTGTCGCTGAGCCTGCCGATGCTGGAGCACCTGGGCGTGCGCGTCGATGAAGAGCGCCCCTACCTGATCGAGCCCGACAGCGGCGCGCCGCTATGGGTGCACGACTTCGGGCTCGAGATCGCCGATGGCAGCAGCGCCGCGGAGTTCGACATCGCGCGCGTCAAGGCGCTGTTCGAGGATGCCTTTGCGCGCGCATGGCACGGCGAGATCGAGAACGACGACCTCAACCGCCTGGTGCTGCGCGCCGAACTCGCCGCGCGCGACGTCACCATCCTGCGCGCCTACGCGCGCTACCTGCGGCAGGTGGGCTCCACCTTCAGCGATGCCTATATCGAACGCGCGCTGACCGGCAACGCCGCCATTGCCGCAATGCTGGTGGCGCTGTTCGTGGCGCGCTTCGACACCTTCAGCCAGGTCGCCACCGACACCGCGCGCCAGGCGCGCTGCGACAAGCTGCTGGCCGATATCGGCACGGCGCTGGACAAGGTCCCCAACCTCGATGAAGACCGTATCCTGCGGCTCTTCCTCGGCGTGATCAACGCCACCGTGCGCACCAACTATTTCCACCGTGGCGAGGACGGCCAGCCGCGCCCGTACCTGTCGTTCAAGTTCAATCCCGCGCTGGTGCCAGGCTTGCCGGAGCCGCGCCCGATGTTCGAGATCTGGGTCTACTCGCCGCGCGTGGAGGGGGTGCACCTGCGCGGCGGACGCGTGGCCCGCGGCGGCCTGCGCTGGTCGGACCGGCGCGAGGACTTCCGCACCGAAGTGCTGGGCCTGATGAAGGCGCAGATGGTCAAAAACACGGTGATCGTGCCGGTCGGCTCCAAGGGCGGCTTCGTGGTCAAGCGCCCGCCGCCGCCCACCGACCGCGACGCCTTCCTGCGCGAAGGCATCGCCTGCTACCAGACCTTCCTGCGCGGCCTGCTGGATCTGACCGACAACCTCGTCGGCAGCGAGCTGGTGCCGCCACCCGACGTGGTGCGCCACGACGACAACGACCCCTACCTGGTGGTGGCCGCGGACAAGGGCACGGCCACGTTCTCGGACTTCGCCAATGCGATCTCGGCCGAGTACGGGTTCTGGCTGGGCGATGCCTTCGCCTCCGGCGGCTCGGTCGGCTACGACCACAAGAAGATGGGGATCACCGCGCGCGGCGCCTGGGAATCGGTCAAGCGGCATTTCCGCGAGATGGGCATCGACATCCAGTCCACGGAATTCACTGTGGCCGGCATCGGCGACATGTCGGGCGACGTGTTCGGCAACGGCATGCTGCTGTCGCCGCATATCCGGCTGGTGGCCGCGTTCGACCACCGCCACGTCTTCCTCGACCCGGATCCGGACCCGGCGCGCAGCCTGCAGGAACGCGCGCGGCTGTTCGGGCTGCCGCGCTCTAGCTGGGCCGACTACGACGCCACGCTGATTTCCGCAGGCGGCGGCATCTATCCGCGCACGGCCAAGACCATCCCGCTATCGCCGCAGGTGCAGGCGGTGCTCGGCATCACCGCGAGCGCGCTGTCGCCGGCCGAGTTGATCCACGCCATCCTGATGGCGCCGGTGGACCTGCTCTACATCGGCGGCATCGGCACCTACGTCAAGTCGAGCCAGGAAACACACCTGCAGGCTGGCGATCGCACCAACGATTCGGTGCGCGTCAATGGCAACGAACTGCGCTGCAAGGTGGTCGGCGAAGGCGGCAACCTCGGCTTTACGCAACTGGGCCGCATCGAGTTCGCGCGCAAGGGCGGCCGCATCAACACCGATGCCATCGACAACTCTGCCGGCGTCGACTGCTCCGACCACGAGGTCAACATCAAGATCCTGCTGGGACTGGTGGTCGCCGACGGCGAGATGACCGAAAAGCAGCGCAACAAGCTGCTGGCCGAGATGACCGACGAAGTCGGCCTGCTGGTGCTGCAGGACAACTACTACCAGACCCAGGCGCTATCGGTCGCCGGCCGCAGCAGCGGCGCGCTGCTCGACGGCGAGGCGCGTCTGGTGCGCTGGCTGGAACGCGCCGGGCGGCTGAACCGCGCGCTCGAATTCCTGCCGTCGGACGAGGACATTGCCGAGCGCAAGCTGGCCGGCGAAGGCCTGACCTCGCCCGAGCGCGCCGTGCTGCTCGCCTACAGCAAGATGTGGCTGTACGACGAACTGCTGGGCTCGGACGTTCCCGAAGACGCCCTGGTTGCCGGCATGCTCGCGGATTACTTCCCGGTGCCGCTGCGCCAGCGCTACGGCGAAGCCATGCAGCGCCATCCGCTGCGGCGCGAGATCCTGTCCACACACCTGACCAATATGCTGGTCAACCGCATCGGCGCCACCTTCGTGCACCGGATCATGGAAGAAACCGATGCGCGACCCGCCGATATCGTGCGCGCCTGCCTGATCGCGCGCGACGTGTTCGGCCTGACCGCGCTGTGGCAGGAGATCGACGCGCTCGACAATCGCGTCGCCGACGCCGAACAGGCTCGCATGTTCGGGTCGGTGGCGCTGCTGCTGGAGCGCGCTTGCCTGTGGTTCATCCGCTATCTGCGCAGCGGCAGCAGCGCCACCGAAGACCTGGCGCGCTTTGCGCAAGCGGCACAGTGGCTGGGGCCCCGCTTGCCGCAACTATTGCCGCAGGCCGATGCCACGGCGTTGACCGAGCATACGCGTGCGCTGATCGAGGCGGGGGTGGGCGAGACGCTGGCCGCGCGCGTGGCCGGCAGCGAGATCTCGGCCGCGGCGCTCGACATCGCCGAAGTGGCCGCGGCGTGCGAGCGCAGCCTGGAGCTGGTGGCCGGGGTCTACTTCGCGCTGGACAGCCACCTGAGCTTCAGCTGGCTGCGCGACCGCGCGCTGGCGCTGCCATCGGACACCCACTGGGACTTGCTGGCACGCACTACCACGCTCGATGATCTGGGACGGCTCAAGCGCGCGCTGACGGTCAGCGTGCTGTCTCAAGCGGGAGATCAGGCCTCGCCGGAAGCGATGATCGACGCCTGGCGCGCCAGCCGCCATGGCGCGCTCGAACGCTTTACGCGCATGCTGGCGGACCAGCGCGCCTCCGGCGCGGCGGGACTGTCGATGCTGTCGGTCGCGGTGCGCGAGATCGGCATGCTGGAGCGAAGCTAGCCGCCCCGGCTGCCTGCCGGCTTACTCGTCGGTATCAGGGTCAGGATCAGCGCCGAGGTCCGCATCGGCGTCGGCGCTGCGCGGGCGCAGCTCGAGCCCGAGCAGGATCAGCAGCTCGAAGGCATCGGACAGCAGGTGTTTCTGCCGCGGCAACAGGCTGGCGTACGGCATGTCGTAGATCGACTGATGCGCCGCGCGCTCGCCCTTCAGGCCACGGTCGCGCGCGATGTCCGACAGCAGCGCGGCAAAGCCGGACAGGTCCTGCGCCGCCAGCGCCGAGTTCAACACCTTCGCGATAACTTCGGGCGAAGCGTTGGCCCAGCCCATGCGCTCGGCATTGGAAGCGGGGTCGTTGGGAAGGTCGGCAAAGTCCATGTTGTGTTTAACGGTCCTGCCTAAACTAGCTTAAGCCGTCAACGATGTGAATTTGACCCCACACAGGTGGGGTGACATGGCCTGCCGCCGCTGCCGGTCAGCGCGACGCGGGCTTGGCGCGGCCCTGGCCCGGTGCCTTCCGCGCTACCTTCGCCGGCGCCTTCGGCCGTGCTTCGGCGGGCCGCTGCGCCGGTGCCTTTTGCGCGGCGCCTGCGGGTACCTGGCGATAGGTCGTGCTGCCATCCTTGGCCGTGCGCGCCACGACATGGTTGCGGGCGCCACACTGCGGGCAGCGGAACACCAGTCCCTGCCCTTCATCGCGGATCTGCACCTCGTCCGGCTCCCAGCTGGCGCCACAAGCCTGGTTCCCACAAACAAACATGAATTCTCCTTGAGGATCGTGCCGATCGACTGTTGGCACGGACGCGATTATCAGGCCTGTCGCGCGCCAGCGGGTCGATTTGTCGCCGATTGTGCCGGTCGGCCCGGGATGGCCCCGCGCTTCAGCCATTGCGCTGCACCCATTGCTGCGCCCACGCAATCGCCGCGGCCCGCGCCTCGTCCGGCGTGGCATGGGTGGTCGGCGGCGCCCCGCCTTCCAGCACCACCGCGCCCGATTCCCAGATATCGCACAGCGCCTTGAACCGCCCCATGCCGAGCGCATGGCAGAACACGTGGATGACGAAGCCGCGGTACTCGACCACGTCAGTGGCGGCATCGGTCAGCACCTGGTCCGCGGTGACATCGGCAGGCAGCAGTGGCGCATCGGACTGACGCGGTTCGCGCTGACCAGCGGCCGTGCGCGCCGACTGCGCCGACCGCGCCAACGCGCCCCCGGCCGCGGCGCCAAGCAGCACGCCAAGGCCGAACCAGCAGGCTTTGCTTCCGCTTCCAGCCATGGCATCTCCTGTAGCGACCCGGCGGTCGCGGCAAGACAGCGTCGTGAAGGCTGTCACCGGTTTCAGGTTATACCAGGCAGCGCCAACGCACCGCCGCCCCATCGCCCGAAATTGAGAATCAGGAGGATGACCGAACGGCATGCCGCAGCTATACTGTACATTCATACAGTATCAGGACACTGCCATGCCCTTGTACCAGTCCGATTCCATTCTGCTCGAAGCCCATTACTTCGGCGACGACACCGAATCCGTGCGCCTGCGCTGCGGCAGCGTTTGCGTCAACGCTGGCGCCATCGTGGTCGACGGCATCGAGCCGCGCCAGCTGCAATCGCTGCGCTGGACGCCGGACTTCCTGTCGTTCGAGTCGCAAGGCATGCGCCACCGCTACCCGGTGAGCCGCCCGGCGCTGGTCGGTCCCGCGCAGGCGCGCTTCGCCCTGCTCTAAGCTACGCCTTCCAATTCCACCGATGCGCCGCGCGCCATGTCCCCATGCCAGAACTGAGCCCGACCGCCCGCCAGCTGATCCACGCACTCGACCTGCGGCCGCATCCGGAAGGCGGCTACTACCGCGAAACCTATCGCAGCGAGGAGCGCGTCGCATGCCAGAACGGACGCACGCGCGAGGCCTGCACCGCCATCCAGTACATGCTTTGCGGCAACGACTATTCGGCCTGGCATCGCATCCGCTCCGACGAACTGTGGCACTACCACGCCGGCTCCCCGCTGGACCTGCACCGTATCGTCGACGGCACCATCGTCACGCAGCGCCTGGGCGACCCGCTGCGGCATCCCGGCGCCGCGTTCCAGGCGCTGGTGCCGGGTGGCCAGTGGTTTGCCGCCGAACGCGCGGACGCTGGCGACCCCGAGGACTTTGCGCTGGTCGGCTGCACCGTCGCGCCGGCCTTCCAGTTCAGCGAATTCGAACTGGCCAGCGCGGCGACGCTTGCCGGACTCGTGCGCGGACATGACATGCGGTGGCAGCGGCTGCTCCGATAGCGCCGCACAAAAAAACAGCCCGCCGCGGCGGAGTGCGGGCGGGCTGGTGAGTACAGCTTAACCAGTCTATGTGCACCTGCGTCGGCACCATGCCCCGAGCATCCCGGTATCCGGGCGCTTTTTCTGATTTCCGGCCCGAGGGGTCACATGGCTGACGCCGCTCCCGACAACTGCGCCGCAAAAGACACCGGCGCTGTCAGACGGTCACCGATACCGTCCGCGGGAAGCAGCGTGGAGACTAGGGCATCTTCCACCACGGAGGTGCGCCATGCCGGCCAAGAACATCCACGTCGTACCGCTCGACAACGGCTGGGCCATTGAATCCGAAGACGGCGCGGGCGGGCGCCAACTCTACGCGACGCAAGAAGACGCGATCGCCGCGGGCACCGAGAAAGCCCGGCAACTCCATGCAGAACTGCTCGTCCACGGCCGTGACGGCCGCATCCGGATGCGCAACAGCTTTGGCAACGACCCTCGCGATATCCAGGGCTGAACAGTCCACAGCGCGTCAGCCGCCGCTGGCGCGCTGCCCTTCCACGCGCGCGCGCGTCGCGTAATAAGCAAGCACCAGCGATGCAGTCAGCGCCAGGCCGGCGACTGCCAAGGCGATGCATGTGGTGCCGACGATCCCGTTGCCCTTGTCGCTCATTGCTGCCTCCGTCGCGATGAAGTCCACTGTGCCACCACTATAGGTGCAACGGGCCGAATCGAAAAACGGCCATGGCTGCGCTCACGCAGAGACCACACTCGTTGCAGGCGCGAAGTAGCACGCGTTTGCCACCGGGACACGGAAATAAAAAAACCCGCTTGGCGATTTACCAAGCGGGTTTTTTTTGTCTGGTCGGGGCGAGAGGATTTGAACCTCCGACCACCTGCACCCCATGCAGGTACGCTACCAGGCTGCGCTACGCCCCGAAGCAAAAGATTATAACAGAAGCATTTCTCGTATGACTAGCTCCTGACGTGGAAATTATCCGTGCTTCGCGATCTCCCGCAGCTGCGCCAGCAGGTGCTGCACGTCGACCAGCGCATTGCGCAGACCGGCGATGTCGACCGACAATGCCGGCGCTTTTTCCCCGCCGGCTTCCATTGATTCCTGCGTTGCCGTGGCCGCGCTGTGATGACGACCTTCGTCGAGGCGGTTGCGCGCGCCGTTGATGGTAAAGCCCTGCTCGTAGAGCAGCTCGCGGATGCGGCGGATCAGCAGGACTTCATGATGCTGGTAGTAGCGGCGGTTGCCGCGGCGCTTGACCGGCTTGAGCTGCGTGAACTCCTGTTCCCAGTAGCGCAGCACATGCGGCTTGACGGCGCAAAGCTCGCTCACCTCACCGATGGTGAAGTAGCGCTTGGCCGGGATCGGCGGCAACGCGATGCGGTCGCTGGGTTTGTCCGACATGCAGTGTGTAGACGAGCGTCAGGCCATGCCGGCCAGGTGGTTGGCGCGCGTCACGCGCGCGCCCAGAAGAATACCGATGCCGGCCTCGGGAAGCAATCCGCCGTTCGGGTGACGGGTCAGCCGCCGGCGCGTTCTTCGACCAGGCCCTTGAGCTTCTGGCTGGCGTGGAACGTCACCACGCGGCGCGCGGTGATGGGAATGACTTCGCCGGTCTTGGGATTGCGGCCGGGCCGCTGCGGCTTGTCGCGCAACTGGAAGTTGCCGAAACCGGAAAGCTTGACGCTGTCGCCCTGCTCCAGCGCTTCGCGGATGACATCGAAGAAGGCCTCGACCATGTCCTTCGACTCACGCTTGTTCAGGCCCACCTGGTCGAACAGCATCTCGGCAAGCTCGGCCTTGGTCAGCGTGGGAACTTCGGTCGCGCGGGCGTCCGGCATTGCCTCGTCAAGGGAGGATGCCTGCCGGTCGCTCATCTCACCCAGTGCTGCAGCGGTCATGGAATTCGCGTCTCGATCATTCATGTCGATCGCTCGAGTGTCTGTCTGGCGATCCGCCCGGGGCAAGCCCGGGCGCCCTTTTTTATGGTGCTCCGTCGGTGCTGCCGACGAATCAGCCGCGCAACCGCGCCTGGAAGGCTTCGGCCACCGCGTCGACCATGCAGCGCACCGCGCTGTCGACGGTTTCGTCCTGTAGGGTCGACCCAGTATCTTGCAAGGTCACCCGGAACGCAAGGCTTTTCTCGTCCGCGCCAATGGCCGTGGAAGCGCCCTTGGGACGGAACTCGTCGAACAGCGCCAGGCCCTGGCAGAAGCGGCCGTAACCCTGTTTTTCCAGGGCCGCGCGCATGGTGTCGAGCAGGTCCTGCACGCGTACCGATTGCTTCACGACCACGGCCAGGTCACGCACGGCCGCGGGGAACTTGGAGATCTCGGTGTACGCCGGCAGGCCGGTAGCGCGCAGCGCGTCGAGCCGCAGCTCGAACAGCACCGGCGCATGCGCCAGCTCATATTCCTGCAGCCAGCGCGGATGCAGTTCGCCGACCACGCCCACCGGCTCGCCGTCGAGCAGCACGCGCGCGGCGCGGCCCGGATGCAGCGCCGGGTGCGAGACCGGCTCGAAGCGCGGCACGCGCGGATGGAACAGCGCCTCGACATCGCCCTTGATGTCGAAGAAGTCGACATTGCGCGTGGCGACGCCCCACTGCTCTTCGAACGCCGGGCCGTAGGCGATGCCCGCGGCCATCATCGGCTGGTCATAGCCGGCCACGGTCAGCCCGCCATCCTTGACCTCGGCGTCGCGATGGAACACGCGGCCGACCTCGAACAGGCGCACGCGCGCGGCCTTGCGATTGAGGTTGTAGCGCACCTTGTCGACCAGCCCGCCGATCAGCGTCGAGCGCATCACCGCCAGCTGGCTGGCGATCGGGTTGAGCAGGCGGATCGGCTGATCGTTGGCGGCGAAGTCGCGCTCCCACTTCTCTTCGACGAAGGCGAAGTTGATCACTTCCTGGTAGTCGCGCGCCGCCACGGCGTGGCGCACCACGTGGGTCGAGCGGCTGGCTTCGTTGGTCGGGCGCATTTCGCTTTCGGCGACCGGCGGGCGCGCCGGGATGCGCTCGAAGCCATAGATGCGCGCGACTTCCTCGATCAGGTCTTCTTCGATCTCGATGTCGAAGCGGTAGCTCGGCGGCGTGACCTCGAACACCTCGCCTTCGGCGCCCTGCGCACGCGTGAACGGCAGCTGCAGGCGCTGGAACACATCGGCGATGGCCGCCGGCGACAGCTCGATGCCGAGCACGCGCTCGGCGCGCGCCACGCGCAGGCTGACCGGCTTGCGCACCGGTAGGTTGACCACGTGGTCGTCCACCGGGCCGGCCTGCCCGCCGCAGATCGCGAGGATCAGCGCGGTGATGCGCTCGATATGCTCGACCGTGGTGGCGTAGTCAACGCCGCGCTCGAAACGATGTCCGGCGTCGGTCGAGAAGTTGTAGCGGCGGCTGCGGCCCTGGATCGCAGCCGGCCACCAGAACGCGGCTTCAAGATAGATGTCGGTGGTGTCCAGCGTGACCGCGGTGCTGTCGCCGCCCATGATGCCGGCCAGGCTCTCGATCTCCTTGTCGTCGGCGATCACGCCGACCTGCTCGTCGACCTCGATGGTGTTGCCGTTCAGCAGCTTGATCTGCTCGCCCTTGCGCCCCCAGCGCACGTCCAGGCCGCCATGGATCTTGTGCAAGTCGAACACGTGCGACGGACGGCCCAGCTCCAGCATCACGTAGTTGGAGATATCGACCAGCGCCGACACGCTGCGCTGGCCCGAGCGCTCCAGCCGCTGCACCATCCACAGCGGCGTGGCGGCACGCGCGTTGACGCCGCGGATGATGCGCCCGGAAAAGCGGCCGCACAGGTCGGGGGCCGATACCTTGACCGGCAGCTTGTCCTGGATCGTCACCGGCACCGGCTGCATGTCGGGCAGGTTCAGCGCGGCGCCGGTCAGCGCCGACACCTCGCGCGCCACGCCGTGGATCGACAGGCAGTCGGCCTTGTTCGGCGTCAGCTTGATGACGAAGACCTGGTCGTCCAGGTCCAGGTACTGGCGAATGTTCTGGCCGACCGGTGCGTCTTCCGGCAGCACCATCAGGCCGCCGTGGTCTTCCGACAGCTTCAGTTCGCGCGCCGAGCACAGCATGCCGTAGCTGTCCACGCCACGCAGCTTGCCGACCTTGATCTCGAACGGCTTGCCGTTCTCCTCTGCCGGCGGCAGCACCGCGCCGACCAGCGCGCACGGCACCTTGATGCCGGGCCTGACGTTGGGCGCGCCGCAGACGATCTGCAGGGTCTCGCCGGTGCCGGCATCGACCTGGCACACGTTGAGGCGGTCGGCGTTGGGATGGCGCTCGGTCGACAGCACGTGCGCGACCACCACCTTGTCGAACGGCGGCGCGACCGGGCCCACCTCTTCCACTTCCAGGCCGGCCATGGTCAGGCTGTGCGACAGTGCGTCGGTGGAGATCTTTTCAGGGTTGGCGAAGGTGCGAAGCCAGGATTCCGAGAATTGCATGGCGCTTCTGATCCGGTAAGTATTCTGTGTAGTCGGTGACGAGTTTGACGGTGCGCCGTTCAGGCGAACTGGCGCAGGAAGCGCACATCGCCCTCGAAAAACAGGCGCAGGTCGTTGATGCCGTAGCGCAGCATGGTCAGGCGCTCGAGGCCGGAGCCGAACGCGAAACCGATATAGCGCTCGGGATCGAGGCCCATGTTGCGCAGCACGTTCGGATGCACCTGGCCCGAACCGGAGATTTCCAGCCACTTGCCGTTGCCGAAGGCCATGTCGATCTCCGCCGACGGCTCGGTGAACGGGAAATACGACGGACGGAAGCGCACCTGGATGTCATCGCGCTCGAAGAACTTGCGCAGGAAATCGGTGTACACGCCCTTCAGGTCGGCAAAGCTGACGTCCTCGCCGATCCACAGGCCTTCGACCTGGTTGAACATCGGCGAGTGCGTGGCGTCGCTGTCGACGCGGTAGGTACGGCCCGGGCAGATCACCTTGATCGGCGGCATAGCCTTGCCCGCGTACTTTTCCACGTGCATCTTGGCGTAGCGCACCTGCATCGGGCTGGTGTGCGTGCGCAGCAGCAGGAGCTTGTCGTCGCTGTCGCGGCCGTCGACGTAGAACGTGTCCTGCATCGAACGCGCCGGATGGTTGTCCGGGTTGTTCAGCGCGGTGAAGTTCATCCAGTCGGTTTCGATCTCGGGGCCGTCGGCCACGTCGAAGCCGATCGAGCCGAAGATCTGCTCGACGCGCTCCCAGGTGCGCATCACCGGATGCTGGCTGCCGCGCGCCACCGCGCGGCCCGGCAGCGTGACGTCGATGGCCTCGGCGGCCAGGCGCGCGTTCATCAGCGCATCGGCCAGCGCCTGGCGGCGCGCCTGCAGCGCGGCTTCCACCTGCTGCTTGACCTGGTTGATGCGCGCGCCCTCGCTCTTGCGGGTCTCCGGGTCGAGCTTGCCGAGGCCCTTGAGCAGTTCGGTCAGCGCGCCGGTCTTGCCCAGGAAGCGGGCCTTTTCGTTTTCCAGCGTGGCGTTGTCATTGGCGGCGGCGAAAGCGGCCTGGGCGTCGGCGACGATTTGGTCCAGATCCTGAGACATGGCGGCGGTCGTGGAGTGTTCTGGCGTCGGCGGAACCCTGTCGCGAAACAAGGCCGGCCCGACGTGGGTTGGCACTTCGTGCGGTATGCGTTTCCGGATGCAGTCTCGTCAAGCAACGCAAAACGGCATCCGGAACCGCAAATAAAAACGGGGCTCGGTGAGGAGCCCCGTTTCAGCAGACCTTGCGGTCAGCGGTCGACCTTGCGGTCGGTGCTTGCCCGGCAGCGCTTGCGCGCTACCGGAGCCGGCATCAGGCAACGGTGGCTTTCACCTGGTTGACGATGGCGGCAAAGGCAGGCTTGTCGTGAATAGCCATGTCCGACAGCACCTTGCGGTCCAGTTCAATCGAGGCCTTCTTCAGACCGTTCATGAACACGCTGTAGGTCATGCCATGCTCACGCGTCGCGGCATTGATACGCGCAATCCACAGAGCGCGGAACACGCGCTTCTTGTTGCGGCGATCGCGGTACGCGTACTGGCCAGCACGCATGACCGCCTGCTTGGCGATGCGATAGACATTATTGCGACGGCCGCGGTAACCCTTGGCAGCGTCGATAACCTTCTTGTGACGGGCCCGTGCAGTGACCCCACGCTTTACTCGAGGCATGTAATTCTCCTTTCGTTGTCGTCAGGGGTTATGCGTAAGGCATCATCGCGCGCACCGACTTCAGGTTCGTCTCATGGACGTCCTGAGTACCGCGCAGTTGACGCTTGTTCTTGGTGGTCTTCTTGGTCAGGATGTGACGCTTGAAGGCCTGGCCACGCTTGAACGAACCGTTCGGACGGGCAGTAAAGCGCTTGGAAGCGCTTTTCTTCGTCTTCATCTTCGGCATGAAAAACTCCAGCTCATATGACATGCATGCAGGTGGACGGCTCACGCCGACGCTTGCAAGACCCGCATCCACTTGTTGTTGCACGATGGTCCTGGCGGACCCCGCGCGACTTCCGCACGAAGCAGCGCCGGGATGACTGGCATCCCGGCCGCCGCACCGCGCAGGAATTACTTCTTCTTCTTGGGGGCGAGCACCATTACCATTTGGCGCCCTTCCATCTTCGGCATCTGCTCGACCTGGCCGATCTCTTCCAGGTCCGCCTTCAGGCGTTCGAGCATGCGCGCGCCGATTTCCTGGTGGGCCATCTCGCGACCACGGAACCGCAGCGTGATCTTGGTCTTGTCGCCATCTTCCAGGAAGCGCTTCAGGTTGCGCAGCTTGACGTTGTAGTCGCCATCATCCGTACCCGGCCGGAACTTGACTTCCTTGACCTGGATGATCTTCTGCTTCAGCTTGGCCTCGTGGGCGCGCTTGGCTTCCTCGTACTTGAACTTCCCGTAATCCATGATCCGGGCGACGGGCGGAGTCGCGTTCGGGGCGATCTCCACCAGGTCCAAGTCCTTGTCCTCAGCCAGCCGCAGAGCGTCCATGAACTTGACGATGCCGAGCTGCTCGTTATCAACCCCTACCAGGCGCAGTTCAGGCGCGCTGATTTCCCGGTTGATGCGATGACCTTTGTCCGTAGCGATGTTGCGTTACCTCAAGAAGACAAAAAAACAAGCCGTGCTCACCACCCTCAGGCTTTGCTGGCGACGTCGTGTTGCAGACGCTCAGCAAACGCGGAGACGGGCATCACACCCAGATCCACGTTGCCACGGGCACGCACGGCCACTTGATTGGCATCCCGCTCCTTGTCACCCACTACCAGCAGGTAGGGGACCTTTTGAAGCGAATGCTCGCGGATTTTATACGTAATTTTCTCGTTACGCAAATCGGCCTTGGCCCTAAACCCTTGTTTTTGCAGCAATTGCACGACGCTTTCGGCGTATTCTGCCTGCGAATCCGCAATATTCATCACCACCACCTGGTCCGGGGCCAGCCAGGCCGGCAGCGCACCGGCGTGGTTTTCCAGCAAGATGCCCAGGAAGCGCTCGAACGAGCCCAGGATGGCACGATGGAGCATCACCGGGCGTTTGCGCGAGTTGTCCTCGGAGACGTACTCGGCATCCAGGCGCTCGGGCAGCACCAGGTCCAGCTGCAGCGTGCCGCACTGCCACGAGCGGCCGATCGCGTCCTTGATGTGGTATTCCACCTTGGGGCCGTAGAAGGCGCCCTCGCCGGGCAGCTCCTCCCAATCCACGCCGCAGGCGCGCAGCGCCAGGCGCAGGCCTTCCTCGGCATGGTCCCAGATCTCGTCCGAACCGGCGCGCTGGTCCGGGCGCAGCGACAGCTTGACCTTCACATCCTTGAAGCCGAAGTCGTCATAGACCGAGAACGCCAGTTCGTTGAAGGCTTTGGCCTCGGCGACGATCTGTTCTTCCGTGCAGAAGATATGCGCATCGTCCTGCACAAAGCCGCGCACGCGCATCAGCCCGTGCAGCGCGCCGGAAGGCTCGTTGCGATGGCAGGCGCCGAACTCGGCCAGGCGCAGTGGCAGGTCGCGGTACGAGCGCAGGCCGTGGTTGAAGATCTGCACATGGCCAGGGCAGTTCATCGGCTTGATCGCGTAGTCGCGCTTCTCCGACTCCGTGACGAACATGTTCTCCTTGTAGTTCTGCCAGTGGCCTGACTTCTCCCACAGCGAACGATCCATCACCTGCGGCGTGCGCACCTCGTCATAGCCGGCTTCCGTCAGGCGGCCGCGCATGTACTGTTCGACGGCCTGCCACACCTGCCAGCCCTTGGGATGCCAGAAGACCATGCCGGGCGCCTCTTCCTGCAGGTGGAACAGGTCCAGCGTCTTGCCCAGCTTGCGGTGGTCGCGCTTCTCGGCCTCTTCCAGCATGTGCAGGTAGGCTTCCTGGTCTTCCTTCTTCGCCCATGCCGTGCCGTAGATGCGCTGGAGCATCTCGTTGTTGGCATCGCCGCGCCAGTAGGCGCCGGCCACCTTCATCAGCTTGAAGACCTTGAGCTTGCCCGTCGACGGCACGTGCGGCCCGCGGCACAGGTCGACGAAATTGCCTTCGCGGTACAGGCCGATTTCCTGGTCGGCCGGGATCGAGCCGATGATCTCGGCCTTGTACTTCTCGCCCATCGACTCGAACAGCGCCACCGCCTCATCACGGTTCCACACTTCGCGCGTGACTTTTTCGTCCTTGCGGGTCAGTTCCGTCATCTTCTTCTCGATGGCGGCGAGGTCTTCCGGCGTGAAGGGGCGCTTGTAGGCGAAGTCGTAGTAGAAGCCGTTCTCGATCACCGGCCCGATCGTCACCTGCGCGTCCGGGTACAGCTCCTTGACGGCATAGGCCAGCAAGTGTGCCGTGGAGTGGCGGATCACATCGACGCCGTCGGCATCCTTGTCCGTGACGATGGCCAGTTCCGCATCGCGCTCGATCCTGTAGCTGGTGTCGACCAACTGGCCATCCACCTTGCCGGCCAGCGCGGCCTTGGCCAGGCCGGCGCCGATGCTCTGCGCCACTTCGGCAACCGTCACCGGGCCGGGAAACTCGCGGCGGGACCCGTCCGGCAGCGTGATTGCGATCATTTCGACTCTCCAGGTTCCGCCGGCGGCGCCTTGCACCTGGCCTGAGCGGATCAAACTGCATCTTGTGGCACCGGCCCGCATGCCTGCGCGCTGGCGATGTGTTCTTGGCTGCCCCGCCCTGCCGCGCGGGAAGGCGGCAGCTTATCAGGGCTGCTGGCAAGCGACGGACGAAAAAAAACGCGGCCAAGGCCGCGTTTCTCTTTGTCAAACCCGATCCAACCGGGCCGAAGGCGCACCTCGACTACTGTCGCTTGCCAGCGGTAGTAGTTCGCGGTGTCATAACCATGATGCGCTTCCGTTCCGTATGGGGTTGAATCGGACTTGCTTTACTTCTTTCTACTGCAATTCGTTGGTAGGCTCGATTGGACTCGAACCAACGACCCCCACCATGTCAAGGTGGTGCTCTAACCAGCTGAGCTACGAGCCTAGCGAAGGCGCAAGTATAGCATCACTTTCTTTTCGCCTGCAACACCCCCTGGACTTCCTCGATCAGCAGCAGCGCCCGCTGCAGCTGCGTGGCCTCGGAGACCTCGGCGGTGAACTGCATGCGCGCCACGCCCTTGCTGGATAGCGTCTTGACCCCGGTGACGTTGATCTTCTCGCGCGACAGCACTTCGGAGATGTCGCGCAGCAAGCCTTGCCGGTCGATGGCCTCGACCTGGATATCGACCGGATAGACCGCGGCGTGGCTCTTCTTGCCCCACTCGGTCTGGATCACCCGCTCCGGCGCGCGCGCCGACAGCTGCTGGAAGGTATGGCAGTTGCGGCGATGGATCGACACCCCGCGCCCGCGCGTGACGAAGCCGACGATTTCGTCTGGCGGCGCCGGCTTGCAGCAGCGCGACATCTGCGTCATCAGCGAATCGACGCCTACCACCAGCACGCCGCTCTTGGCGCCGCGCGCCACGCTGGTGGCGCGGCTCTTCTTGGTGACGGCGTCTTCCTCGCTCAGCGGCGCCTGCACCTCACCCTCGGGGTGGCGCAGCGCGTGCTCCACATGGCGCAGGCTGAACTCGTCCTTGGCCACCGCGGCGAACAGTTCGTCGGGGGTCTTGAAGCCCAGCCGCGTCGCCAGGTCTTCCAGCTTGACCGCGGTCTTGCCTTCGCGCTGCAGCGTCTTGTCGATCAGCGCACGGCCCTGGGCGATGGTTTCCTGCGAGTCCAACGCGTTGAACCACGCGCGCACCTTGGCGCGCGCGCGGCTGCTGGCGAGGTAGCCGAGGTCGGCATTGAGCCAGTCGCGCGACGGCCCGCCTTGCTTGACCGCGATGATCTCGACGGTCTGGCCGTTCTTGAGCGGCGTGTTCAGCGGCACCATGGTGCCGTCCACGCGCGCGCCGCGGCAGCGGTGACCGAGGTCGCTGTGCAGGTAGTAGGCGAAATCCACCGCGGTCGCACCCTGCGGCAGCGCCACCACGCGCGCCTGCGGCGTCAGCACGTAGATGTGGTCGTCGATCGCGGCGTGCTTGATCTGCTCCCACGATTCGTCGTGCGCCACGCTGTGGTCGGCATCGTCCTTCCACGCCAGCAGCTGGCGCAGCCAGGCGATCTTTTCGTCGTAGCGCTCGCTGGCGGAGAACTGCCCGGCATAACCGCGGCTGCCCGCCTCCTTGTAGCGCCAGTGCGCCGCCACGCCGTATTCGGCGAAGTGGTGCATCTCGTGGGTGCGGATCTGCACCTCGAAGGCGCGCCCGTCGTCGCCGATCACCACCGTGTGCAGCGACTTGTAGCCGTTGGCCTTGGGCCGCGAGATGTAGTCGTCGAACTCGCGCGGGATCGGCTGCCAGATATGGTGGACGATGCCGAGCACCGTGTAGCAGTCCTTGATATCGTCGACGATCACGCGGAAGGCGCGCACATCGTACAGGTCGGCAAAATCCAGCTCCTTGCCGCGCATCTTCTTCCAGATGCTGTAGATATGCTTGGGCCGGCCGCTCACCTCGGCGCGGATGCCGGCGGTGGCCAGTTCGGACTGCAGCCGCGCGATCGCGCCGGCGATATAGCCTTCGCGCTCGATGCGCTTTTCATCCAGCAGCCTGGCGATGCGCTTGTAGGTATCGGGCTGCTCGAAGCGGAACGCCAGGTCTTCCAGCTCCCACTTCATCTGCCAGATGCCCAGGCGGTTGGCCAGCGGCGCGTAGATGTCGAGCGTTTCGCGCGCCACGCCGGGCAGCGGCGACTGCTTGGTTTCAGCCAGCCAGCGCAGCGTCTGCAGCCGCGAGGCCAGCCGCACCAGCACCACGCGGATGTCCTGCGCAAACGCCAGCAGCATCTTGCGCAGCGCCTCGACCTGCTCGTGGCGCGCCTGGGCTTCATTCTTCGACGGCGCGGCCGACTCCACCTCAGGGCGATTGCCGGCGATGGCGCCGATGCGCAGCAGCTGCCGCACGCCGTTGACCAGCCGTGCCACTTCCTCGCCGAAGCGCGGCTCGATCTCGGCCTCGGTCTCGGGCACGAATGCCGCCAGCCCGAACAGGCACGCTGCCGCGCGCGCGGAATCGTCCACGCGGAGGCCGTCGAGGATGCGCAGCATCCCCTCCGCGTGCGACTGCACGTTCTCGCCGGTGGGCAGCGCCACGCCGGCGCCGTGCTCGCGCACGTACGCCAGTGCGCGCTCGACCAGCTCGGTATCCGGAATGCCCGCGACCCGGCCAGCCAGGTCGGTCGACGTCACCATGTCACAGCGCCTGCATCAGTTGAGCGCAGCGGTCACCACCACTTCGATCAGGTAATCGGGATTGGCCAGGCGGGCTTCGACGGTGGCGCGCGGCGGCGTGTTGCCTTGCGGCACCCAGGCATCCCAGACCTCGTTCATCTCGCCGATCAAATCGATGTTGGTCAGGAAGATCTGGCACGACAGGATGCGGGTCTTGTCGCTGCCGGCCTCGGCCAGCAGGCGGTCGATATGGCCCAGCACCTCGCGCGTCTGGCCGCGGATATCAGCCTTGGGATCGACCTCGGGCACCTGGCCGGCCAGATAGACCACACCGTTGTAGACCGCATATTCGGACAAGCGCTTGCCCACGTGGGCGCGCTTCAGTTCAGGAAGACTCATGGCAATGCGTAACTCGATAAAAAACAGCCGGATGGCAAAGTGGCCGCAACGGGCGCGCTCAGGCGCCGGTAAAGAACTGGCGCACGATCGCGATCTGCGCCGGATCGACAAAGGTGGGGGCGTGGCCCACGTCGGGCACTTCCACCGAACTCACATGCTTGCCGCGCGCCACCATCTCGGCCACCGTCTCGCGCAGCAGCAGGTCGGACTGCGCGCCGCGCACCACCAGCACCGGGGCCTCGATGGCTTCGAAGCTGCGCCACAGCGCGGCTTCGCCGGCGGCGATGGCCTCGGGCGTGGATTTGCGGAACGGAACCGCCAGCTGCGGATCGTAATGCAAGCCCCATTCCAGGCCATCGGCGCCCTGCACCGGCTTCAGGATGGCGGCGTTCAGCTCGCGCCACTGCTCGGCGCTGTGGCGCCCGAACGAGGCGCTGATGGTCTGCAGGTACGCCAGCCCTTCCTCGAAGGTCTTGAAGCGCACCGGCAGGCCCAGGTAGGCACCGATGCGCTCGACCGCCGAGGGAGCGATGCGGGGACCGACGTCATTGAGCAGCAGCTTGCGCACCGGCGACTTCGGCAGGCCGGCCAGGCCCATGCCGATCAGCCCGCCCATCGAGGTGCCGAACCAGTCCACCTGCTCGACGTTGAGCCGCGCGATCAGCGTGACCATGTCGGACACGTACTGCGGCACGATGTAGCTGTCCGGATTGGCCAGCCATTCCGAGCGGCCGCGTCCGGCCACGTCCGGGCATACCACGCGATAGTCACCGCACAGCGCGCTGGCGACGGCGTCGAAGTCGCGCCCGGTGCGAGTCAGGCCGTGCGCGCACACCAGCACGCGCGGATTGGCGGGGTCGCCCCACTCGTGGTAGGCCATGCGGTGCAGGCCCCCCGGACTGATGCACTGGACGAAACCGAGACGCGGACTGGCAGACATCTGGACTCCCTGGCAAACCGGACGCAAGGCGCCAGCAGGCGCCGCCGCCGGAAGTTGAGCAAAGCTGGATTGTACGCCGCAGCGGGTACAATGCCACAGCACAGTGTCCGCGCCCCGCGCGCGGGGCGCGCACCGCCACGGCGCGCGCCGCCCATCCGGCGGCTGTCCTGTCGTGGCATTCCCTTTCTCTCGACGGAGGCTTACATGCTCAACGGCAAGACCGCACTGGTGACTGGCTCGACCAGCGGCATCGGGCTCGGCATCGCAAAGGCGCTGGCGGCGCAGGGCGCCCACATCATCGTCAACGGCTTCGGTGACGCGGACGCCGCAAAGAGCGAGATCGCGCAGGCCGGCCAGGGGATCCGCGTCGGCTATCACGGCGCCGACATGAGCAAGGCGGCCGAGATCGAAGACATGATGCGCTATGCCCAGGCCGACTTCGGCGGCGCCGACATCCTGGTCAACAATGCCGGCATCCAGCACGTCGCGGCCATCGAGGACTTCCCGCCCGAGCGCTGGGACGCGATCATCGCCATCAACCTGACCTCGGCCTTCCATACCACGCGCCTGGCGCTGCCCGGCATGAAGCAGAAGAACTGGGGGCGCATCATCAATGTCGCCTCGACCCACGGGCTGGTGGCCTCGGCGCAGAAATCGGCCTATGTGGCGGCCAAGCACGGCATCGTCGGCTTCACCAAGGTCACAGCGCTGGAAACCGCGCAGACCGGCGTGACCGCCAACGCGATCTGCCCGGGCTGGGTGCTGACGCCGTTGGTGCAGAAGCAGGTCGAAGCCCGCGCGCAGAAGGAAGGCATCCCGGTCGAGCAGGCCAAGCGCGAGCTGGTGCTGGAGAAACAGCCCTCGGGTCAGTTCGTGACCCCCGACGAGCTGGGCGCGCTGGCCGTGTTCCTGTCGTCCGAAGCCGCCCGCCAGGTGCGCGGCGCGATCTGGAACATGGATGGCGGCTGGGTGGCGCAGTAAGGTGCCACGTCCGGGCGCCACAAAGGAGCAAAAAGCCATGGTGCAACGACGACGTTTCCTCGGGACCCTGGGCGCGCTCGCGCTCGGCACGCTCGCCGTGGGCGTGCTTGGACCCGCGGCGGATGCGTTCGCGCAGGCGAAGCCGCTGGCCATCGACGTCTACAAGAGCCCGCTGTGCGGCTGCTGCGAGGAATGGGTCAAGCACCTGCGCGCCAACGGCTTCACCGTGACAGTGCACGACGTCGAGGATACCGGCGAATACCGCAAGCGCTTCGGCATGCCGGAGCGCTTCAGCTCCTGCCACACCGGCCATATCGCCGGCTATGCGATCGAGGGCCACGTGCCCGCCGCCGATATCCGCAAACTGCTGGCCGCCAAACCCAGGGCGGTCGGGCTGGCGGTGCCGGGCATGCCGGTCGGCTCGCCGGGCATGGAACAGGGACCGCGCAAGGATCCCTTCGACGTTATGCTGGTCAAGGCCGACGGCGCCGCCTCGGTGTTCAGCCGCCACAACAAGCCGGCGGCCTGACGTGCCCCGCGCCGGATGCGCCGCGGCGCATCCGGCAATGCCCTACTCCCCTGCCAGGCGCTGCAGCGCCGACTCAACCTCCCGCCACACCGCCTCGGTCTCGCCCTCGGTGCATTCACCGTGCTGGCGCTTGACCGCGCCCAGCCGGTTCAGCACCAGGTGCTGGTCCGGCACCACGCCCGCGTTGGCCAGGCACGCCTGCACGCAAGCCAGCGAGCACCCGTCCAGCGCCAGGATCGGCCGGCCCGATCGCGCCACCCGCGTCAGCGCCGGCACGCCGCCGCCCACCCCGCTGATGCACGACATCTCCGCGCGGCCGCCGCGGTCCAGCCGCACCGCGCAGGCATTGGCCAGCTGCGCCACGCTGGAGCAGCCGGAGCAGGCGTAGACCAGTGGCAGGGATCGGGTGGGGGAAGCGGGCATCGCGCACCTTCCATCAAATCGGTTCATCGCAGGGGGCAACGCCCCTACGGAAAGCGGCCAGCTTAGTGGCAAGGCCAGGAGCCCGGCCATTCGCCGAAAGAGCTAGCAGCGTCGTCCATACGACATAGGTCGAAGCACCACCCGCCCCTGTGACGGACTGAAACCTGACTCAAATCAAGCCTTGCGTTTCCGGCGGCGCTGGTTTATACCAGTTCAGGTATATTGCCTGGATGCCAGCCAAGGAAAAACCACTCTTCTGGATCGGGAGCAGCAAGAAGGACCTGACGGCGCTTCCGCTCGACGTGCGGAGGTTTTTCGGCCATGCCCTGCATTTTGCCCAGCGTGGAGAGCGACATGATGCGGCGAAGACTCTAAAAGGTTTTGGCAGCGCCGGGGTGCTCGAAATACTCGAGGACGACGCTGCCGGCACGTACCGCGCCGTCTATACCGTGAAATTTGCTGAAGCGGTGTTCGTCCTTCACTGCTTCCAGAAGAAGAGCAAACGCGGCATTGCCACGCCGAAGGCAGACATCGAAATCATTGGCGCCAGGCTGAAGGTCGCCGAAGCGCTGGCATGGGAGTTACGACATGGCAAAACGCAGGATTGACGGCATCGAGGTCGAGGCCAGCTCCGGCAACGTGTTTGCCGACCTGGGCGTCCCCGAGGCCGACAAGCTCCGGATCAAGTCCGGACTGGCCATCGAGATCACGCGAGCCGTACGCAGCCTTGGCCTGACCCAGGAAGAAGCGGCCCACCGCATGGGCATCCCGCAACCGAAGGTCTCCGGACTGCTTCGCGGCGACTTCGCCAACCTGTCGGAGCGCAAGCTGATGGACTGCCTGAACCGGCTTGGGTACGACATCGAAATCACGGTCAGCCCCGCGCCGGAGCCGATCGGTCACCTCACGCTCAAGGTAGCCTGAAAACAAGAACCCCCTGCAAGCGCATAGCTTGCAGGGGGTTGCTGATGTCGGCGTGCCGCCCGAACCTGCTTACAGCAGCGGCGCCCCCGTCTTCGCCTGGATTTCCTCGCGGCTGACGCCCGGCGCGGTCTCCACCAGCTTGAGGCCGTCCGCGGTCACGTCGATCACGCCCAGGTCGGTGATGATGCGGTTGACCACGCCCACGCCGGTCAGCGGCAGGTTGCACTGCTTCAGGATCTTGAGATCCTCGGTGCCGTCCTTCTTCTTGGCGGTGTGTTCCATCAGCACCACCACGCGGCCGACGCCGGCGACCAGGTCCATCGCGCCGCCCATGCCCTTGACCATCTTGCCGGGGATCATCCAGTTCGCCAGGTCGCCCTTCTCGCTGACCTGCATCGCGCCCAGGATGGCCAGGTTGATGTGGCCGCCGCGGATCATCGCGAACGAGTCGGCCGACGAGAAGATCGACGAGCCCGGCAGCGTGGTCACGGTCTGCTTGCCGGCGTTGATCATGTCGGCGTCGACCTCGGCCTCGGTCGGGAACGGGCCGATGCCGAGCAGGCCGTTCTCGGATTGCAGCCAGACTTCCATGCCTTCGGGCACCCAGTTTGCCACCAGCGTCGGCAGCCCGATGCCCAGGTTGACGTAGAAACCGTCCTGCAGCTCGGCCGCGGCGCGCGCGGCCATTTCGTCACGTGTCCATGCCATGATGGGTCTCCTTAGCTGGCCGCGCGCACGGTGCGCTGCTCGATGCGTTTCTCGGGGTTGGCGTTGAGCACCAGGCGCTGCACGAAGATGCCGGCCAGGTGGATCTCGTCCGGATCAAGCTCGCCGGTCTCGACGATCTGCTCGACCTCGGCCACGGTGACCTTGCCCGCCATGGCGCACATCGGGTTGAAGTTGCGCGCGGTGCGGCGGAACACCAGGTTGCCGGCCTTGTCGGCCTTCCAGGCCTTGACCAGCGCGACGTCGGCGGTCAGCGAACGCTCCATCACGTACTTTTCGCCGTCGAATTCGCGGATTTCCTTGCCTTCCGCGACGATGGTGCCGACCCCGGTCTTGGTGAAGAAGGCCGGGATGCCCGAGCCGCCGGCGCGCAGCTTTTCGGCCAGCGTGCCCTGCGGGGTGAATTCCAGCTCCAGTTCGCCGGCCAGGTACTGGCGCTCGAACTCCTTGTTCTCGCCCACGTAGGACGAAATCATCTTCTTGATCTGGCGCGTGGCCAGCAGCAGGCCCAGGCCGAAGCCGTCGACGCCGGCATTGTTGGAGATGCAGGTCAGCTGCTTGGCGCCGCTGTCGCGCAGCGCGCCGATCAGCGCCTCGGGGATGCCGCACAGGCCGAAACCGCCCACAGCGATCGTCTGGCCGTCGCGGACGACGCCTGCAAGCGCTTCTGCGGCGCTGGCGTAGACCTTGTTCATGCTTCGCTCCTTCCTCGGTAGTCCCTGTCGATCTCCCCGCCGGCGGGTAGTGCGGCGGGCGACGCAAGGAAATTGTAACGGTACAATCGGCAACGGGCGATCGGCCGTCGCCGTAACGCGTCCGACCGACAGCATACGCAAGCACAGCCGGCTACGCCATTACGTAAAAATACATAAGCAGATGCCCGCCATCGACTACCAGACCGCCTTCCAGCTCGCCCCCGTGGGCCTGGTGCTGTCACGCGAGCGCGTGATCGAGGATTGCAACGAAGAGGTCTGCCGCATCTTCGGCACCACGCGCGAGGCCCTGCTGGGCCAGTCGTTCCAGGTGCTCTACCCCACCGCCGACGAGTTCGAGCGTACCGGCGCGCGCATCGCGCCGATCATGGGCAAGCGCGGCATGTATTCGGACGAGCGCATCATGAAGCGCGCCGGCGGCGAATTGTTCTGGTGCCACGTCACCGGCCGCGCGCTGGACCGGAGCCAGCCGCTCGGCGCCGGCATCTGGACTTTCGAGGACTTGTCGCAGAAGCGCCAGGTCACCGCCGAACTGACCGCGCGCGAACGCGAGATCGCGGCGCAGCTGGTGGAAGGCAAGACCAGCAAGCAGATCGGCAAGCTGCTGGCGATCAGCCCGCGCACGGTCGATATCTATCGGGCGCGGCTGATGAAGAAGTATGGAGCAAGTACGTCGGTGGATCTGGTGCAGCGGCTGGTGGCTCACTGACACTGAAAAACAATCACCCTTCGATGATCGCCCGAATCTCCGCCGGCACCGGCACCGATTTCTCCGCCGCATAATCGCACCACACCACCTTGGCGCCGCCCTCGGCCCACACCACCTCCGGCAGGTCGGTGCGCCGGATTTCCATGCGCGTCTCGAAGCTGGTGCGCCCCAGCTGTCCCGCATACACGCGGCATTCGATCTGGCCCGGATAGCGCAGCTGCTTTAGGAAGGTCATATGCGCGTTAATGATGACCGGCCCCTGCCCGTTCGCATCCTTGCCGCCGCGGCCCAGCGACGCGAACCACTCGATGCGCGCCTGCTCCAGGTACTGGAAATAGACGGTGTTGTTGACATGGCCCATGGCATCCATGTCGCCCCACCGGATCGGCATGACCACCGTGTAGACGTGTTTCATCTCAGCCTCCAATGCAACAGGCCCGCCGATGCCGGCGGGCCTGCTTCATGACTCAGCGCTTGGCAATCGCGCCTTCGGCCTTGGTGACAAGGTCGGCGCCGATCTGCTTCTTCCACTTGTCGTAGACCTTGGCGGTGGCCTTGCGGAAGGCGTCATGCTCGGCCGGGCTCAGGTGCGTGACCTTGACGCCGTGGGCCTCCATGTCCTTCCACGCGGGCGCACCGGCCTCGGCCAGGCCCTTGCGGGCCAGCGCGATTTCCTGCTTGCCGGCGTCGATGGCGGCCTGCTTGACGATCTCGCGGTCGGCCGGGGTCCAGCTTTCCCAGATCTGCTTGTTGACCACGAAGATCAGCGGGTCAGCCACGTAGCCCCAGGTGGTCACAAACTTCTGGCCCACCGTGTACAGCTTGGCAGCGGCGAACACCGATTGCGGGTTCTCCTGCCCGTCGACCGCGCCCGAGGCCATCGCCGGCTGCGCGTCGGCCCAGCTCATCTGGGTCGGGTTGGCGCCCAGCGCGTTGAAGGTCTCGATGTAGAGCGGCGAGCCCACCACGCGCAGCTTCAGGCCCTTGAGGTCTTCCGGCTTGCGGATTTCGCGCTTGGAGTTCGACACCTCGCGGAAGCCGTTCTCGCCCCAGGCCAGCGGCACCACGCCGGCCTTCTCCAGCGTGGCGAAGATCGACTTGCCGACTTCGCCCTGCGTCAGCGCGTCCAGCGCCTTGTAGTCGGGCATCAGGAACGGCAGCGAGAACAGGTTCAGTTCCTTGACCTGCGGCGACCAGTTGATGGTCGAGCCCACCGCCATGTCGATCACGCCCTGGCGGATCGCCGAGAACTCGCGGGTCTGGTCGCCGGCCACCAGCGAGGTGCCCGGGTACAGCTTGATGTTGATGCGGCCGTTGGTGCGCTGCTTGACCAGGTCGGCCCAGATCTCGCCGCCCTTGCCCCACGGGAAGGCCGGGCCGAGCACCAGCGACATCTTGTACTCGGACTTGTAGGTCTGGGCCATCGCACCGGCGGGCGCGAAGGCGGAAGCGGCCAGGGCGGCGGCCGTGGCGAGCATCAGGGCACGACGTTTCATTTCATCTCCTCAGGGGGAAAGCGTCAGGTTCTTGTTGGTGAATGCAAAATCAAGACAACAGCGATCAATAGCCAAGGTACTCCGGCAGCCACGTCGCCAGCGGCGGATAGGCCAGCACCATCAGCATGGCGACAAACATCGCCAGCAGCATCCAGATCACCCACGGCACGGTTTCCTCCATGCGCACGCGCGCGATCCGGCACGACACCATCAGGTTCACGGCCAGCGGCGGCGTGAACTGGCCCAGCGCCACCTTCAGCGTCAGCACCACGCCGAACCACACCGGGTTCCACTGGAAGGCATTGGCGATCGGCAGCAGCAGCGGCACGAAGATCAGGAAGATCGAGATGCCGTCGAGGAACATGCCCACCGTCATCAGCAGCAGCACGATCAGCGCGAGCACGCCGTATTCGCCCAGCCCGGAGGTAGCGATCGCCTGCGCCAGCGGATCGATTACCCCCAGCGTCGACAGCGCATAGGCAAAGATGCCGGCCAGCGCCACCACCAGCAGGATCACCGCCGAGGTTTCGGCCGCTTCCTGGAAGATGGTGAACAGGTCGCGCATGCCGATGCTGCGGTACACCACCATGCCGACGAACAGGCCATAGACCACAGCCACCACAGCGGCTTCGGTCGGCGTGAACCAGCCGGCGCGCATGCCGCCCAGGATCAGGAACGGCGCCACCAGGCCCCACGCGGCCTCGCGCAGGCTCTTCCAGAACGGCGGGCGCGGCAACGCGGCTTCGGCGGCGCCCATATTGTGCTTGCGCGCCAGCCACACCGCCGGCACGATCAGCGCGATGCCCGCGAGCACGCCCGGGATCATGCCGGCCGCGAACAGCGCCGGCACCGATGCGCCCGGCACCAGCACGCTGTAGATGATGAACGCCACCGACGGCGGGATCAGGATGTCGGTCGCGGCCGCCGCGCCGACCACCGCGGCGCTGTACGAGCCGGGATAGCCCGCGCGCGACATCGCCGCGATCATCACGCCGCCGACCGCGGCCGCGTTGGCCGGGCCCGAACCGGAAATGCCGCCGAGGAACATCGCCACCAGGATCGCCACCAGCGGCAGCATGCCCGGACCGCGGCCGACCACGGCGATGGCAAAGGTCACCAGCCGCTGAGCCACGCCGGAGCGGTCGAAGATCGAGCCCACCAGCACGAACATCGGGATCGCCAGCAGCGGATACTTGGCCAGCCCCGCATAGAAGTTCTGCGGCACGGCCAGCAGGCCGAACATCTGCGTGTCGAGATTGGACAGGCCGATCGCGACCAGGCCGCCCAGGCCCAGCGACACGCCGATGGGCACGCCCAGCAGCATCAGGCCGATAAAGACCACAAACAGGATGATGGCAACCAGCGTCATTTCGCACGCTCCGTCGCCGACCGGCTCAGTTCATGCAGCGCCTTGAGCGCGCGCACGTTGCGCGCCATCAGCGCCAGCGCGCGCAGCGCAATGCCCGCGGACAGCACCGGCAGCCAGATCGAGTACCACCAGCTCGGCACGCCGATGCCGGGCGAGGTCTCGCCGAAGGTGTATTCGTCCCAGGTGATGCGCGCCCCCAGCACGGCCAGCGCGATAAACATCACCGCCACCGCCAGCGCCGACAGGATCGCCAGCCTGCGCTGCCGTGCCGCGCTGCCGCGCTCGAAGAAGAACTCGATACGGATATTGCGGTCGCGCGCCACCGCGGCGCTGCCGGCCACCAGCGCCAGCACGATCATCAGGAACACCGAGAATTCCTCGGTCCAGGCGAACGACTCGTCGGTGAAATAGCGGACCACCACGTTGGCGAAGGTGATGCCGACCAGCAGCACCATCACGATCACGCCAATCCAGTCCTCGATGCGGGGCGATACCCGGAATTCAGCGTCCTGCGCTTCGTCGGCGGCCTGCGGGATCACCGCGGAATCGACGACGTGTTGCGGCACGGCGTTGCGCCGTGCCTCTGGCTGTTGCTCCATCTCCCCGGCCTCCGGTCCAGGGCCGCTCGGGCCATGCGGCCACCGCGGCGTTCTCGCTTTGTATGTAAAGACTTAATCTGCAGACATGGCGGATTATGCCAAGACTGGCCTGCCACGCACGAAATTTCTGAAGTTTGACGCGTACTGACGACGGCGCGCCCAAGGGGACCGGATAAGCCCAGGGTTGGCGCTCGGGCATCTCGCGGCGCTTTTGGCGCGTGGGCGGGATGCGGGGACTTGCGCCCCCGGTGTCAGCGCGGGCGCTCAGACCATGCCGTCGTCGGCGGTGATGACGGCGCCGTTGATGAATTGCGACTGGTCCGAGGCCAGCAGCAGCAACAGGCCGTCGAGGTCTTCCGGCTTGCCCAGGCGCTTGCGCGGCAGCATCTGGATCAGCTTCTGCCCGGCGTCGGAATCCCAATGGTGGTGGTTGATATCGGTGTCGATATAGCCCGGGCAGATGGCGTTGGAATTAATGCCATGGCGCGCCCATTCCAGCGCCATGGCCTTGGTCATGTGCACCACCGCCGCCTTGCTCATGCAATAGACGCCGATCTGCGACAGCACCTTCAGTCCGGCCACCGACGCGATATTGACGATGCGCGCCTGCGGCAGCGGGCTGCCGTTGCGCTCGGCGCCCTTGGCGCGCGCGATCATGCGCTTGGCGACTTCCTGCGCGACGAAAAACGCGCCGCGGGTATTGGTGTCGAAGACGAAGTCGAAATCCTCCGGGGCCACCTCGGTCAGCTTCTGCGTGGTCGACACGCCGGAATTGTTGACCAGGATATCGATGGCGCCGGCTTCGGTCTCGGCGTGCGCTACCGCGGCGCGGATGCTGTCCGGGTCGGTCACGTCCAGGCGCACCACATGCGCGCTGCCGCCCTCGGCCTCGATCGCGGCGCGCAGTTCCTTGAGCCGCTCGGTGCGGCGCGAGGCCAGCACCACCTTGGCGCCGGCGGCGGCGAGCACCGTGGCGAACCGCGAGCCCAGCCCGCTCGAGGCGCCGGTCACCAGCGCCACCTTGCCTTCCAGATTGATCGACAAACCCATGATTACCTCTTGTGCGGGAGCCCCTCAGCCCTCATCAGGAGCAGAAGGCAGCATATCAAAAAAAAGAACGACCGTTCCAAAAAAATCCTTGCCTGTGGGTGGCGAGTCCCGGACAATGCCGGAGATTCTAAGAACTTGGCCCGCAAAGGGAAAGAGGGAAAACGCGCGATCCGGCCACCTTCGGACGCCGTTCCAGCGCAGTCTGATCGCCGTTCGATGGCGAAATGGCGCCGATTCACCGCCGCGTCCGCGCGGCTCCCCCTGGCAGCCCCGCGCCGCGCCGGGGCCCGGTTCTCAGCACAACGATCACCGCATTTCCCACAATTGCCAGCTAGCAGCAAAGAAACAGAGGGTTAGAGACAAATGGATCAGCAACAGCTCCTGGAGCAGTTCGGCCCGCGCGAAGCCATGGAATACGACGTGGTCATCGTCGGCGGCGGCCCCGCCGGCCTGGCCACGGCCATCCGCCTGAAGCAACTCGCGCAGGAGAAAGGCGCCGACGTCAACGTGTGCGTGCTGGAAAAGGGCTCCGAGCCCGGCGCCCACATCCTGTCGGGCGCCATCATGGACCCGCGCGCCCTGAACGAGCTGATTCCGAACTGGAAGGAGCTGGGCGCGCCGCTGAACCAGGCCGTGACCGAGGACAAGTTCCTGTTCCTGAACGAGACCGGCTCCAGGGGCACGCCGCCAGCGCTGCTGCCCGAGTGCTTCCACAACGAAGGCAACTACATCATCAGCCTGTCGAACTTCGTGCGCTGGCTGGGCCAGCAGGCCGAGGCGCTGGGCGTGGAGATCTTCCCGGGCTTCGCCGCCGCCGAGGTGCTGTACAACGAAGACGGCTCGGTCAAGGGCGTGGCCACCGGCAACATGGGCATCAACAAGGAAGGCGAGCCGACCGAGAACTTCCAGCTGGGCATGGAGCTGCATGCCAAGTACACGATCTTCGCCGAAGGCGCGCGCGGCCACCTGGGCAAGCAGCTGATCGAGAAATTCGGCCTCGACACCGGCAAGGATCCGCAGAGCTACGGCATCGGCCTGAAGGAGCTGTGGGAGATCGACCCCGCCAGGCACAAGCCCGGCCTGGTGGTGCACACCGCCGGCTGGCCGCTGGACTCTGCCACCTACGGCGGCTCGTTCCTGTACCACATGGAAGACAACAAGGTTGCGGTTGGCTTCGTGGTCGGGCTGGACTACACCAACCCGTGGCTGTCGCCGTTCGAGGAATTCCAGCGCTTCAAGACCCATCCGGAAATCCGCCAGTACTTCGAAGGCGGCAAGCGCCTGTCGTACGGCGCGCGCGCCATCACCGCGGGCGGCCTGCTGTCGCTGCCCAAGACCGTGTTCCCGGGCGGCGCGCTGGTCGGCTGCGATGCTGGCTACCTGAACGCCTCGCGCATCAAGGGCAGCCATGCCGCGATCAAGACCGGCATGCTCGCCGCCGAGGCCGCCTACGACGCGCTGCAGGCCGGCCGCCAGCACGACGAGCTGAGCGCCTACCCGGCCGCGTTCGAGCAGAGCTGGCTGTACAAGGAACTGCTGCAGGCCAAGAACTTCAAGCAGTGGTTCAAGAAGGGCCGCACCACCGCGACGCTGATGACCGGGATCGAGCAATGGCTGCTGCCCAAGCTGGGCATCCGCAACCCGCCCTGGACCATCCACCGCGCCAAGCCGGACCACGTGTACCTGAAGCCGGCGGCCGAATGCCAGAGGATCGAGTATCCGAAGCCGGACGGCAAGCTGACCTTCGACCGCCTCAGCTCGGTGTTCATCAGCAACACCAACCATGAGGAAAACCAGCCGGCGCACCTGACGCTGAAGGACGCCAGCGTGCCGGTCAGCATCAACTTGGACAAGTACGCCGGCCCCGAGTCGCGCTACTGCCCGGCGGGCGTGTATGAGTTCGTGCAGGACGAAACCTCGGGCAAGGAGCGCCTGCAGATCAACGCGCAGAACTGCGTGCACTGCAAGACCTGCGATATCAAGGACCCGACCCAGAACATCGTCTGGGTGACGCCGGAAGGTGGCGGCGGTCCGAACTACGTCGGCATGTAAGCCGGCCGCGCAAGCGCGCTGGCAATCGAAAACGGCACCGTATTTTCCGGTGCCGTTTTCTTTTTATGCGACCGCGGAGGCGTTAGCGTGCCTGCCGCCGCGCTGCCATCGCCTGGTCGACTACCTCCGCCTGCAGCGCCTCGCTCGGATTGTCGAAGGCCTGCCTGCGCAGCGTGTCCAGTTGCTGCCGCCGATCCTGCTCCGACAGCCCCGAAAACGCCTCGATCTGCGCGCGGCGCGCGGCGTAGTCGTGGTAGCGCTGCTGCCATGACTGCTCGGCCTGCGCCTGCTGCTGGTAGCGCTGCGCCACCCCTGCGCCGTAGGCCTGTGCCAGCGCGGCGCTGATGTCCTGTGTGCTGCGTCCGGCCGCCTGCAGGTCGGCGATAGTGTGGCTGATGGCCTGCGGGCGCGCGCTGGCTTCACGCGCGGCACGCAAGGGCTCTGGCAGCTTGGCGTCGAGCTCGGCCAGCCGCTGCCGCCGCTGCGCGTCGTCCAGGCTGGCCTGCGACATGATCTCCAGCCGGGCCAGCATGGCCTCGTCATAGGCCTGCTCGTCGCCGAACCAGGCCTGCGCCACCTCGGGCAGCCAGCGCTGGCGCGCCGCGTTGCGCTGCGCCAGCAGCGCGCGCAGCTGCTGCACCTGCTGTGCATCCAGCTTGCCGTCCGCATCCGCCAGCGGCTTGTGCGCGGCCTCGGGCTGGATCTCGGCCAGGCAGGCCACATAGCGGCGCCACAGCTGCCACGCCTGCCCGGCCGCGGGCTGCGGCACATGGCGGCGGATATCGTCATGCACCAGCGCATCGAGCGCATCGATGCCGCCGGCGTCGTGGCGCGCGCTCAGGAAATAATCGAAATAGGTGCGCAGCGCGCGCGTCAGCCGCAGCGTGCCCGCGCCATCGGCCTCGGGGCCTGCGGGCATCTCCACGCCGGCGAGCGATGCCCAGGTGGCGGCGCCAGCGGGCGCCGCATCCGCCGATGGCGCAAGCGGACCCGCGGCGATTGCCACCGCCGCCTGCCGCGGCACCGGCACCTGAGCCGGCGGCATGGTCAGCCAGTACACTGCAGCGGCCGCGGCACCGGCCGGCAGCAAGGCCAGCCATAACCGCGGCGCACGCTCAGAGCTGGTCATTGCGCAGGCGGTTGGCGTGGTTCAGGATGACCGCGCGCGGATCGGCATCCTGGTACAGGCCGGCCATCTGGTTGACCTCGTCGAGATGGTTCCAGTAGTAGCCGGTGGCCAGCACCCTGCCCCACTTGCTGCTGCACACCGAGACCAGGCCGTCATTGGCGCCCGCGCCCTTCAGCGCCATCAGCCCCGCCGAGGTCGACATCATGACCGTGGACGGGTCCAGCAGGTTGGAACGCAGCAGGCTGAGCGGGCCGCCCTGCCCGGTCCAGGAATACGCGGCCTGGGTATGGGTGACGAGGTTGCCGGCGGCGTCGCGCGCCTGGCGCTGCTCGGACACGGCGCCGGGGCTGTCGCAGTCCGCGCCCAGCGCGGATTGCGTGCCCGGCACCAGCGTGGCATCGAGCCGCGCATTCTGTTCGGCGGCGCCGCGCGTGGTCAGGCTCTTGAGCGAGGCCAGCGCATCCTGGTCCAGCGCCTGCCCGTTGCTGATGCCGTTGAACCAGCCGACCGTGTCGAACACGCCCTGGATCAGGCTGACCAGCACCGGGCCAGCGATGGGAATGGCGCCAATGCCGTTGATCAGGTCGAGCACGGTGTCGGCCACTTCGCTGCCGCGGTGCGGGCTGCCGATGGTGGTGGCCGACGCCACGTCCTGCGGCGACATCGCCGCCAGCATGCGCGAGGTGGGCCCACCCTGGCTATGTCCGATCAGGTTGACCTTGTCGGCGCCGCTCTCCAGCTTGACCGCGCGTACATAGGCCTGCAGCGCCAGCGCGCGCTCGGCATCGCTGTTGAACGACGGCACCGTCGCCACATAGACCTGCGCGCCATGGGAACGCAGCACTTCGGGGATGCCATACCAGTAGTCGAGCACGCCGGCCATTTTCGCCGCACCGGTCAGGCCGTGGACCAGCACGATCGGGTAGCGCGTCTTCGCGTAGTCGCCATTGACGGTGACCGCGGCGACGGGTGCCGGCTGCGCCAGCATGGCTGCGGCGGCCAGCGCCGCGGCGGTGCCTGCCAGCCTGCGCCGGGATTTGCGGGACTGCTGCTGCGTGCGCGCTACGGGCGTGCGTTGCCCGCACGCGTGGTGTTCGCCGTGCTCCATCTGGTCTCCTCGGTGGTGGGTCTTTTTATGCTGGAAGCAGTAAAGGCGGCCCGATCCGTGGAGACAATCAAAACATTAGCGGATTCCCTCTAAACGGCTGCTACCGCGGCGGGTTGCACCGGCATGCGGGTGCTCGAAAGCAGCTGTTCGTAGATGTAGCACTGCAGCAGCGTCAGTTCGCGCTCGGCCAGCACGTCGAAGGCCACGCCGAAGGCGGGAAAGTCGGCATCGTCGCCGGCGGCCCCGGCTGGCGCCATGCGGACCCAGCCATCGATCACCACCTCGCTGTCCAGCGACGCGGTACGCAGGTTGAAGCGCAGGCGCACCCGGCTGCCTGGCGCCGGAGCCGGCGCCGTGGTCTGCACCAATGCGCCACCGGTGCTGAGGTCGGACAACAGCGACAGGCGCGCCACACCGCGGTCGATGCCGTCGTCATCGGCTGGTTCGGTCAGGTAAGCGGCCAGGCGGGTCGGTACGCGCGCCGCCTTGCGCACCGGCGTCGCGTGCTGCTGCACTGGCGCGGACAGCACCAGGTAGCGGAACGGGCTGCGGCACACGGCGGTGATGGTCGAGGTAAAGCTGTGGATGGCCTGCCCGGAGAAGCCGCGCAGCACTACGCCATCGCCGGCCTGCAATGGCAGGTCGCGCCCTCCCAGCTGCGGCCAGGTGATGAAGAGGCCCTGCTCGATAAAGCCGATCAGTCGGCTCGCGGCCGGGCGCGCGGCCTCGCCGTCGAGCTTGACATGCAGCAGCGTGCCGACCTGCAGGCCGAGCGGCCCGCTGGCGGGGCGCTGTTCGTCTGCGGCCTCGTCGCCGGCATCGTCGCGGCAGACCGTGCCATGGTGGAACACCAGCGCCAGGTCGCGCGCATCGGGAATGATGTTGCCGCTGCCGAGCACCAGGTTGCCTTCGCCATCGAGCAATGACCAGGGCAGCGGGTGGCCGACGGGGAGATCGTTAGGGGTGAGCTGGATCATGGCGGTTTGCAGTTGGCCCCGGCGTGGGCGTGCTGGGACGCGACGAGCCCTGGGCGGAACTGACGCACGGACTCCGCCACCTGTATTGGGCTTCTATCGGCGCCAGCGCGGCGAAATTTAGTCCGGGGCGATGGAGGTCGAGGTCGCATGTGTAGCATCGGTTACCTCCGGCAGGCTTGACGCGCCGCAAAGTTGCGGCCAGAATCCCGGAAAGCTGTCAGACAGCCTGACACATCGAGCGACATGACTACCCTCCTGCCCCGCCCGGCTTCGCTTGCCACCCGTATCGCGCAGACCCTGCATGACGACATCCTTGCCGGCCGCTACGGCGCGGGCGCGCGCCTGCCGGCCGAGTCCGCGCTGGCCGATGCCTTCGGCGTCAGCCGCCCGATCGTGCGCGAGGCCATTGCCCAGCTGAAGGCCGACGGCGTGCTGGTGACGCGCAAGGGCTCCGGCGCCTATGTCTCCGAGACCCCGGGCGGCCAGGCCTGGCGCGTGGCCGGCGCGCCCGATGGCGGCCCCACGCTGGCACAGCTGTTCGAGCTGCGCCGGGTGGTGGAAACCGCCTGCGCGGAAATGGCGGCGCAGCGGCGCACCGCGGCCGACGTCGAGGCCATCCGGGCCGCACTGGCGGCGATGCAGGCGCAGGCCGACGGTCGCGGCGACATGGCCAGCGCCGCCGCGGCCGACATGGCGTTCCACCACGCCATTGCCGAAGCCGCGCACAACCCCTGCTTTACCGGCCTGACGGATTTCGTCGGCCAGCAGATGCTGGCCGCTCGCCAGCGCGCGTGGGAGAACACCGCGCGGCTGAGCAGCGCCACTGGCGCGCCGCGCGCGGCCGACCATGAGCATGCCGCGCTGGCCAAAGCCATTGCCGCCGGCGACGCCACGGCCGCGCGCAAAGCCGCGCAGCAGCACCTGGCGGCCGCCGCCGCGCGCCTGGGCCTGCCCGCCTGAAGCCAGATATATCGAGACCCCTGAAGCAAGGAACAACCATGGACACAGTGGATTGCGTCGTGATCGGCGCCGGCGTGGTGGGACTGGCGGTCGCGCGCGCGCTGGCGCTGCAAGGCCGCGAAGTGATCATCCTGGAAGCCGAGAACGCCTTCGGCACCATTACCAGCGCGCGCAACAGCGAGGTCATCCATGCCGGCATCTACTATCCGGCCGGCTCGCTCAAGGCGCAGCTGTGCGTGCGCGGCAAGGCCATGCTGTACGACTATTGCGCCAGCCGCCACGTGCCGCACCAGCGCTGCGGCAAGCTGATCGTCGCCACCAGCGCGGCCCAGGTGGCGACGCTCGAAGGCATCCGTGCCAGGGCGGCCGCCAATGGCGTGGACGACCTGCGCCTGATCGATCGTAGCGAGGCGCAGGCGCTGGAGCCGCAGCTGCAGTGCCATGCGGCGCTGCTGTCGCCATCGACCGGGATCGTCGACAGCCATGGCCTGATGACGGCGCTGCTGGGCGATGCGGAAAACGCGGGCGCGATGCTGGCGGTACAGTCGCCGGTGCTGGGCGGCGCGGTCACGCCGGACGGCATCCGGCTGGAGGTCGGCGCGGAAGACGGCAGCGCCACCACGCTGCTGGCGCGCACGGTGGTGAATTCGGCCGGGCTGACGGCACCGGAACTGGCACGCCGCATCGACGGCATGCCCGCAGCCCACATCCCGCCACAGTACTATGCCAAGGGCTGCTATTTCACGCTGGCCGGCCGCGCGCCGTTCTCACGGCTGATCTACCCCGTGCCCGAAGCTGCAGGACTTGGCGTGCACCTGACCATCGACCTGGGCGGCCAGGCGCGCTTCGGCCCCAATGTGCGCTGGATCGACGAAATCGAATACGGCGTCGACGCGGCGGACGCCGACGCGTTCTATGACGAGGTGCGCCGCTACTGGCCGGGCCTGGCCGACGGCGCGCTGCAGCCCGGCTATGCCGGCATTCGCCCCAAGATCAGCGGCCCGCATGAAGCCGCGGCGGACTTCCGCATCGACGGCCCCGCCGTGCACGGCGTGCCGGGGCTGGTTCACCTGTTCGGCATCGAATCGCCGGGGCTGACCTCGTCGCTGGCGATTGCCGAGCGGGTCTGCGCGGCGCTGGACTGAAGCGCGCCGTCGCCTTCCGCGCGAAAGCTCATCACCGCGCAGAAGGCCCCCGCCGCCGCGGCCACGGCGGCGAGTCCGAAGGTATGCGCCGGCGCCAGCGCGTTCCAGGTCCAGCCCATCGCCAGCCCACCCAGCGTGCCGCCCACGCCGTAGGAGATGCCGGTGTACAGCGCCTGCCCGCGCCCCTGCAGCGGTCCGGCAAACCACGCCTGCAGTCGCTTCAGGCTGGCGCTGTGGTGGGCGGCGAAGGTGGCCGCGTGCAGCACCTGCACCACCGCCATCAGCCACGCGAACTGCGCCAGGTAGCCGGTCAGCCCGAAGCGCAGCGCCGCCAGCACGAAGGTGCCCGCCAGGATGGTGCGCAGCGCGTAGCGCGCGAACAGCACGCCCTGGTAGTAGAAGAAGACGATTTCGGCGACCACGCCGATGGTCCACATCACGCCGATGGCGAACTTGCTGTAGCCCAGCGTCTCCAGCCACAGCGAGTAGAACACGTAGAGCGCCGCGTGCGCGAACATCATCAGGAAGGCCGACGCCAGGAACCAGGCCACGTCCGGGCGGCGCAGCAGCGGCAAGGCGCGCGGTGGCGTCGTGCGCGGGCCCTCGTCCGCCGCGTCGCGCATGGTCAGGACCACCCCGGCCAGGATTGCCAGCAGCGCGCTCGCCACCCACGGGAACGCGCGCATGCCGACCGCCTCGAACAGCGCCCCGCCGGCCAGCACCGCGCCGATAAAGCCGAGCGAGCCGAACATGCGGATGCGGCCGTAGCTGTGGTCGAAGGCGCCGTAACGGCGCAGCGTGGAAATGGTCAGCGCATCGCCCAGCGGCGACATCGCGCTGGTCAGGAGGCTCAGCGTCAGCATCATCGCCATCATGCCGCCGTAGCTGCCGACGCCAGGCAGCAGCAGGAACGCCAGCAGCGAAGTGAACGCGCTGACGCGCAGGATGCGCACGCGCGTGTGCATCATGTCGGAGAGCCAGCCCCACAGGTAGGGCCCGGCGATGCGGCTGACCTGGAAGCTTGCCATCAGCACGCCGATCTGCACCGGGTCGAAGCCGCGGTCGGCGAAGTACAGGCTGACGTAGGGCGAGATCAGGCCGACGTAGCCGTAATAGCCCAGGTAAAAGAGCCCGAAGCGGGCATGGTCGGGGCCGTCGGCCCCGCTTTGGCCGCCCGCGCGCTGCGGCGTCAAGTCAGCGGGTCTGGCCGGCCTGCGCGGGGATGCGCGGCGTTTCGACGCGAACGTCGCCGCACTGCGCGCGGTGGCGCAGCGCGTGGTCGACCAGCACCAGCGCCAGCATGGCCTCGGCGATCGGCGTGGCGCGGATGCCCACGCACGGGTCGTGGCGGCCGAAGGTCTCGACGGTGGCGGCGTTGCCGGCCTTGTCGATCGATTCGCGCGGGGTGCGGATAGAAGACGTCGGCTTGATCGCCAGCGACACGGTGATGTCCTGCCCGGTGGAGATGCCGCCCAGCACGCCGCCGGCGTTGTTGGTGCGGAAGCCCGCGGCGGTCAGCTCGTCGCCATGCACGCTGCCGCGCTGCGCGACGCTGTCGAAGCCAGCGCCGATCTCGACGCCCTTGACCGCGTTGATGCCCATCATGGCGTGCGCGATATCGGCATCGAGCTTGTCGAACAGCGGCTCGCCCAGCCCCACGGGCACGTTGCTGGCCACCACCTCGATGCGCGCGCCGACCGAGTCGCCGTCGCGGCGCAGCGCGTCCATATACGTTTCCAGCTCAGGGATGATGTCGGCGTTGGCGGCGAAGAACGGGTTCTCCGGCACGTGCGACCAGTCGGTGAACGGCACCGCGATTTCGCCCAGCTGCGACATATAGCCCCGGATCTCGGTGCCGTACTGCTCGCGCAGCCATTTCTTGGCCACCGCGCCCGCCGCCACCACCGGCGCGGTCAGGCGCGCAGACGAGCGGCCGCCGCCGCGATGGTCGCGGATGCCGTATTTCTGCCAGTAGGTGTAATCGGCATGGCCCGGGCGGAAGGTCTCGACGATATTGCCGTAGTCCTTGCTGCGCTGGTCGGTGTTGCGGATCAGCAGGCAGATCGGGGTGCCGGTGGTCTTGCCCTCGAACACGCCGGACAGGATCTCGACCTGGTCCGGTTCCTTGCGCTGGGTGACGTGGCGCGAGGTGCCGGGCTTGCGGCGGTCCAGGTCGCCCTGGATGTCGGCCTCGGTCAGCGCCAGGCCCGGCGGGCAGCCGTCCACCACCGCGCCGATGGCGGGCCCGTGCGATTCTCCGAACGTGGTGACAGTGAAAAGCAGGCCAAGGGTGTTGCCGGACATGATGGAAACCGCACAGGAATTGGGGACGGCCTCCATTGTAAGGCCAATGGCGATGCCCGGGCGGCCCCTGGCGGTGCGGAAACGCTCAGGCGGCTACGCCCTGCGGCACCGGTCCGGCGGCCAGCTCCGGATAGAACTCGGCGCGCATCCGGTCCATATAGGCCACCAGGTTGGCATGCCCCTCGGCCGCGGTGCGGATGGGGGTGTCGAATACGGGGCACAGCAGGCTGCCGGCAAAGGCAAAGAGCGTCGCATCCGCCCCGCACGGCCGGTCGCCCATCAGGTAGCGCTTGTCGCCCAGGATGTCGGCGATCGAGGCCACGCCCTTGCTGGCCAGCGCCACCAGCTCTTCCTCGCTATGCCGGCCCAGGCCCTGCCCCCACAGCGTCTTGCGCACCTTGTAGCGCACCAGCCGCTCGGCCAGGCCGCGCACCGGCGCCGGCACGCTGCGGAAGAACTGGGCCGGGCCCTTGTCGAAATTGGCCTGGTCCAGCCAGCGCACCCGCGCCACCGCCCAGTAGAGATGGTCCTCCATCAGCTTCTCGGCGGCCCAGGCAATGCCGCGCTCGGCCGGGCTCAGGCCCTCGTCGAAATCGATGTGGTAGGTCTTCTCGATATGCCAGCGGATCATGGTGGAATCGGCCACGATCCGGCCCATGTCGTCCAGGTACGGCAGCTTGCCCTTGGGCGCGCGCCGCAGGCTGCCGGGGCGCGCGTGGTATGGCAGGCCGGCCAGCTTGAGCAGCATCTCGGCCTTGGTAACGAAGGGGCTGGCATCGGGCAGCCCGAAGGCGGGGCCGAAGGTGTAGAGCGTGATCATCGGGGATCGCCTTTGCGTCAGCTAGCGCCAGTCGCCGCGCAAGGCCTGCACCATCTGCTGCAGGCCTTCCGGGGTGGCCGACTCGGGCGGCACCGGCTCGCCCACCACCAGCTCGAGCCGGTTCAGGATGCCGCGCCGGAACGGCCGCGACATCGCCGGCGCGCCCTTGCGCGAGAAAAAGCTGCCCCACAGCCCGCGCAGCGCCATTGGCACCACCGGCACCGGGGTGCGGCGGATGATCTGCTGCACGCCCTGCTTGAACGGATTGATGTCGCCGGTGGCGGTGATCTTGCCTTCGGGGAAGATGCAGACCAGGTCGCCGTCTTCCAGCGCCTGGGCCACGCTGTCGTAGGCACGCCGCAGCATCTCGGGATCCTGGTGCGCCGGCGCGATCGGGATCGCCCGCGCCTGGCGGAAGAACCACGACAGCAGCGGCACCTTGAAGATGTTGTGGTCCATCAGGAAGCGCACCGGGCGCGGGCTGCACGCCATCAGCACCACCGCATCGGCAAAGCTGACGTGGTTGCACACCAGCACCGCCGGACCGTCCGCGGGGATGCGCTCGGCATTGATGCGGCGCAGGCGATAGAGGGTATGGACCAGGATCCACGCGATAAAGCGCAGCAGGAATTCCGGCACCAGCGAATAGATGTAGACCGCCACCACCGCATTGAGCAGCCCCACCACCAGGAACAGCTGCGGGATGGTGTAGCCCGCCTGGGTCAGCGCCACGCCCAGCAACGAGGCCGCGATCATGAAGAAGCTGTTCAGGATGTTGTTGGCGGCGATGATGCGGGCGCGGTGCGTGGGCGCGCTGCGGCTCTGGATCAGCGCGTACAGCGGCACGCTGTAGAACCCGCCGAACATCGCCAGCAAAAACAGGTCGGCCAGCACGCGCCAGTGGTGCGGCGCGGCCAGGAAGGCGCCGATGCCGCTCAGCGCGGCCGGCGCCTGCCCCTGGCTGGCAAAGTACAGATCGACCGCGAACACGGTCATGCCGATCGAGCCGAACGGCACCAGACCGATCTCGACATGGCGCCCCGACAGGCGCTCGCACAGCAGCGAACCGGTGCCGATGCCCAGCGAGAACACCGCCAGCAGCAGCGTCACCACGTTCTGGTCGCCGCCCAGCACATCCTTGGCATAGCTGAAGAACGAGGTCAGGAAGGTCGCGCCGAGGAACCACAGCCACGAAATGCCGAGCAGGCTCAGGAACACGGTGCGGTTGCCGCGCGCCAGCACCAGGTTGCGCCAGGTTTCGGAAAACGGGTTCCAGTTGATGCGCAGGTCCGGCTGCGGCGCCGGCGACGCCGGGATGCGGCCAGCCACCAGCCGCCCGGCCACGGCGATGATCACGCAGGCCGCGCCCACGTACAGCGGCCCGACCATGGCACCGCCCTGTTGCAGCCCGGCCAGCTCGCCGCCGATCAGCGTGCCGATCAGGATCGCGACGAAGGTACCCATCTCGACCAGCCCGTTGCCGCCGACCAGTTCGCTCTCGTCCAGGTGCTGCGGCAGGTAGGCAAACTTGACCGGCCCGAACAGCGTGGAATGCAGCCCCATCAGGAAGGTGCCGGCGTACAGCAGCGGCGCGCTGTGCCAGGCAAAGCCGGCCAGGCCCAGCACCATGATGGCGATTTCCAGCGACTTGACCAGCCGGATCAGCCGCGACTTCTCCAGCTTGTCGGCGATCTGCCCGCTGGTGGCCGAGAACAGCACGAACGGCGCGATAAAGATGGCCGAGATCAGGAACGCCGCGCTGCGCGCGTCGACGCCCTCGAACAGCGCCGTGTGGTAGGTCACCAGCGAGGTGAAGGCGACCTTGAACACGTTATCGTTCATCGCCCCCAGGAACTGGGTCCAGAAGAACGGCGCGAAACGGCGCAGGCCGAGCAGTCGGAACTGGCTGTGTTGGCTCATGGATGGGCCGGTCGGTCGGGCGACCGCCAACGGAGTGGGGACGCCGGCTAGTGTGCCGCAGCCGCGGCCTGTCCGCCACCTTGCCGCGGTCCGGCGGCGCCCACCGACGGCATTTTCGCAGGCGGGGTCAGCCGGCGCGGCCGGGCGCCATCACTCGGCGCGCTCCTCCGGCCAGTCGCGGATATACGCCTTGAGCATCTTGTTCTCGAAACTCTGGTCCTCGACCACGGCCTTGGCGACGTCGTAGAACGAGATCACGCCCATCAGCGTGCGGTTGTCGAGCACGGGCAGGTAGCGGGTGTGACGCTCCAGCATCATCCGACGAACCTCGTTGACGTCGGTTTCCATGGTGCAGGTCAGCGGCGCATCGTCCATCACCTTGCGGATGCTGCTGGTACCGACGTTGCCATTGTTGCGGGCCAGCGTCTCGATGATCTCGCGGAAGGTCAGCATGCCGACCAGGTCGCCGTACTCCATCACCACCAGCGAGCCGATATCGTGCTCGGCCATGGTGTGCACGGCGACCAGCAAGGAGGTGTCAGGCGTCACGGTGTAGAGCGTATTGCCCTTGATCTGGAGGATGTCGCTGACTTTCATGGTGGTCTCCGCTGCCTGCGCTCACACTGAGCTGAAACTGAGGGTATCGCGCCGGCCGTGGCACCGGGGGCGATACCGGTCGCATTGTTATCTGTCTACGGGTGTGCGGGCACCGTGTGCCCGTTGGCCGATGCTAGCCCAAACCCGCCGCCAAAGTAAAGCGGGAGGCCGGTTTCCGGGCCGCCGGCGCGCGTGGGCGGGCGCACGATGCTACGATGCTGGCCGGAGACAACTCAAGGCCGACCGACCATGTCCGGAACCCGCTTCGACACGCTGGCGCTGCACGCCGGCGCCGCGCCCGACCCCGCCACCGGGGCCCGCGCCACCCCCATCCACCTGACCACGTCCTTCGTGTTCCGGGATAGCGAGCACGCCGCGTCGCTGTTCAACATGGAACGCGCGGGGCACGTCTACTCGCGCATTTCCAACCCCACCGTGGCGGTGCTCGAGGAACGCATCGCCGCGCTCGAGAACGGCGCCGGCGCCATCGCCACGGCCTCGGGCCAGGCCGCGCTGCACCTGGCGGTAGCCACGCTGATGGGCGCGGGCTCGCATATCGTGGCTTCGTCGGCGCTGTACGGCGGCTCGCACAACCTGCTGCACTACACGCTGCGCCGCTTCGGCATCGAGACCACCTTCGTCAAGGCGCGCGACATCGACGCCTGGCGCGCTGCCATCCGCCCCGAGACCCGGCTGCTGTTCGGCGAGACGCTGGGCAACCCCGGGCTGGACGTGCTCGACATCCCGACGCTGGCGCAACTGGGCCAGGACCACGGCATCCCGCTGCTGGTGGATTCCACCTTCACCACGCCCTACCTGCTGCGCCCGTTCGATCATGGGGCCGGCCTGCTCTACCACTCGGCGACGAAGTTCCTGGGCGGCCACGGCACCACCATCGGCGGCGTGCTTGCCGAGGGCGGCACCTTCGATTTCGAGGCCTCGGGGCGCTTCCCGGAGCTGTCCGAGCCCTACGAGGGCTTCCACAACATGGTGTTCACCGAGGAAAGCACGGTCGCGCCGTTCCTGCTGCGCGCGCGCCGCGAGGGCCTGCGCGATTTCGGCGCCTGCATGAACCCGATGGCGGCATGGCAGCTGCTGCAGGGCGTGGAGACGCTGCCGCTGCGCATGAGCCGCCATGTCGACAACACGCGCAAGGTGGTGCAGTTCCTGGTCTCGCACCCGATGGTCGAGTCGGTGTCTTACCCGGAACTGGAATCGCACCCCGACTACGAACTGGCCAAGCGCCTGCTGCCGCGTGGCTGCGGCGCGGTGTTCAGCTTCAACCTGAAGGGCAACCGCCTGGCCGGCCAGCGCTTTATCGAAAGCCTGTCGCTGTTCTCGCATCTGGCCAATGTCGGCGACGCGCGCTCGCTGGTTATCCACCCCGCGTCGACCACGCACTTCCGCATGGACGCGGCCGCGCTGCAGTCGGCCGGCATCACCGAAGGCACGATCCGGCTGTCGGTCGGCCTGGAAGATGCCGATGACCTGATCGACGATCTCAAGCGCGGCCTGAAGGCGGCCGAGAAGGCCATGGGCGCCGGCAACAAGGGAGGGCAAGCCTGATGGAACTGAACCTTGCCGGCCAGCCGGCCTACGCCTATACCGGCGGCAAACCCTTCGACCCCGCCCTGCCCTGCGCGGTCTTCGTCCACGGCGCGCAGAACGACCACAGCGTCTGGGCGCTGCAGACGCGCTGGTTCGCCAACCATGGCTTCTCGGTGCTGGCGGTGGACCTGCCCGGCCACAACCGCAGCAAGGGCGCGCCGCTGGCCACGGTCGAAGCCATGGCGGACTGGGTCATGGCGCTGGTGGCCGCCGCCGGCGTTACGGCGCCGGCCTTCGTGTTCGGCCACAGCATGGGCTCGCTGATCGCGCTGGAATGCGCGGCGCGGCATCCGCAGGCGGTGCGCGGCATCGGCCTGCTGGCCACGGCGTATCCGATGAAGGTCTCGGACGCGCTGCTGGACGCCTCGCTCAACCGCGAGGGCGATGCCATCGCCATGGTCAACACCTGGTCGCATTCGAGCCTCGCCAACAAGCCGTCGTCGCCGGGACCCGGCGCGTGGATGCATGGCGGCAGCCAGCGGCTGATGGAACGGGTGTCGCGCAACAACCCGCAGGCGCATGTGTTCCACAACGACTTCTCGGCCTGCAACGCCTATGCCCATGGCGAGGAAGCCGCCGCGGCGGCGACCTGCCCGGCGCTGTTCATCACCGGCAGCAAGGACATGATGACCTCGCCCAAGGCGGCCCAGGCACTGGCCGGCAAGATGCGCAGCGCGAGCGTGGTGACGGTGCCGTGCGGCCATGCGCTGATGGGCGAGCGTCCGGATGAAGTGCTGGATGCGCTGGCGGCGTTTGCGCGCAAGGTGGTGGCGGCGGGCTGACGCTGGTCCCGGACGGCCGGCCACGCCGGCGGCCGTCCCCCCTGCATCGCGGCGCGGAAGGTCTACACTGCAGCAAACAAGACCTGCCGGAGACAGCCATGGCCCACGCCCGCGCACGCGAGTTCGAGAATTTCGCGGCCTTCTATCCCTACTACCTGAGCGAACACCAGAACCGTACCTGCCGGCGGCTGCATTTTGCCGGGTCGACGGTGGCGCTGCTGTGCCTGGTGGCGCTGGTCGTGACCGGCAATTTGTGGTGGCTGCTCGCCGCGGTGGTGGCGGGCTATGCGTTCGCCTGGGTCGGGCACTTTGGCTTCGAGAAGAATCGGCCGGCTACGTTTCGGCATCCTATCTATAGCCTGATGGGGGATTGGGTGATGTATTTTGATGTCTGGCGGGGGAGGATTCCGTTTTGAAAGGGCGACGGGGCTTGGCGCTTATGTGAGGTGGTCGCCGGTGGTGACATGCTGTCACCAACAACGACCACCCCAGATAGCCAGCTAACCAAAAATCAAACCTGCCCATGCCACCCCGGCGGCACCACCTCCAGCGCACGCCGCGGGCGCTGCCCGTCGCCATCGCCGGCCGTCGGCGGCAAATCCACCGGCTGCTGCCGGAACACCGCCTCCAGCGTCTGATCCAGCTGCGGATTATCCAGGATCGACTTGAGCGCATCCGCCCCGCGCAGATGCTGCGCCAGCGCCGTACGCGGCAGCCGCGGCAGGTTCAGCACCAGCCGGTCGTGCAGCGTGCGCAGCGTCACCTGCGACGGGTCGCACAGCAGCGCCCAGTGGGCCTGGCCGCGCTCCTGCTGCAGGCGGCCGACCAGGTGCATGGCCTTGAGCTTGTCCAGCAGACTGGACAGGTAGTCGGCCTCGACCCGCAGCTTGCGGCTCAGGTCCAGTTCGCCGACGCTGCGCGGCACTTCGTCGCGCGCGCGGTAGAGCAGCAGCAGCACGCCCAGCGCGTCGAAGAACTCGCTGCCGGCAAAGCTGCGGCGGCGCCAGTAGCCCTGCCGGATCACCGGCAGGTTGGCGGCGATGGTCGCGCCCAGCAGGGTCACCAGCCAGCTCAGGTAGATCCATAGCAGGAACAGCGGCAGCGCGGCGAAGGTGCCGTAGACCGCGGTGTAGGCCGGGATCTCGGTGATGAAATAGCCGAAGCCGCGCTTGGCGAACTCGAACGCCACCGCCGCGACCAGCCCTGCCACGATGGCATCGCGCCACTCGACATAGGCGTTGGGCACCGCCGTGTACAGGAAGGCAAAGGCCAGCGCCGACAGCAGCACCGGCGCCGCGCCCACCAGCAGCCCCAGCCCCACCGGCATGGTGCCGACATAGCCGGCCGAGATCGAGATCAGATAGGAACTGATCGACAGGCTCGCGCCGATCAGCACCGGGCCGAAGGTCAGCACCGCCCAGAACACCAGCACCCGCTGCGCCAGCGGGCGGCGCTGCTTGACGCGCCAGATCGCGTTGAGCGCGTCTTCCACGGTCAGCATGGTCAGCACCGAGGTGACCATCAGCCCGCCCAGGCCCATCGCGGTCAGCCCGCGCGCGCTCTTGGCGAACATGCCGAGATAGCGCTGGATCGATTCGCTGACGTTGCCCGGGATCAGGTTCTGGAACAGGAACGCCTCGATGGCGTTGCGGAAGTCGCGGAACACCGGGAACGCGGCCAGCAGCGCGAAGGCCACGGTCAGCACCGGCACCACCGCCAGCACGGTGGTGAAGGTCAGGCTGGCCGAGACCTGCGGCAGCCGGTCTTCGGCGGCGCGGCGCAGCGCATAGCGCGCCAGGGCACGCACCTTTTGCAGGTTCCATTCCCGGCGCAGGCGGGCGACGCGGGCTCCAATCATGCGCAAGCAACCTCCTGGATCTGGTGTGTCGGATCGTCTGTCGAATTCAAGGATGGCCCCGTTGCGCGTGCGGCGCGTGGCCTTCGGGAGATGGCGCGGGGGGCGCATCTATAATACGCGCATTGTTGCCGGCATCCTCGCGCATCCCCCCTTCGCGGTCCCTTCACCGCCGGCCGTCCCGCTCCATGACCGAGATCCTCGTCCTGTACTACAGCCGCCACGGCAGCACCCGCAAGCTTGCCGAACTGATCGCCACCGGCATCGACAGCGTCCCCGGCGCCCAGGCCCGCCTGCGCACGGTGCCGCCGGTTTCCACCGTGTGCGAGGCCACCGCGCCGGACATTCCCGCCGACGGCCCGCCCTATGCCGAGCTGCGCGACCTGGAGGAATGCGCCGGGCTGGCGCTGGGCAGTCCCACCCGCTTCGGCAACATGGCCGCGCCGGTGAAGTACTTCCTCGACGGCACCGTGGCCCAGTGGCTGTCGGGCGCGCTCGCCGGCAAGCCCGCCTGCGTGTTCACCGCCACCGGCAGCCTGCATGGCGGGCAGGAGACCACGCTGCTGTCGATGATGCTGCCGCTGCTGCACCACGGCATGCTGATCCTGGGCCTGCCCTATTCCGAGAAGGGCCTGATGACGACGGCCTCGGGCGGCACACCTTATGGCCCCAGCCACCATGCCCACGGCGACAACCGCGGCCCCGTCACCGATGACGAATCGGCGCTGGCCATGGCCATGGGCCGCCGGCTGGCGCAGACCGCGCTGCGCCTGGCCGGAGCGCAGGCATGACCGCCGCCGCGAACAGCGACCAGGCCCTGCACAGCCCGTGGCTGTACCGGCTCAGCGTGGGCAGCCTGCTGGCGCTGCTGGTGCTGTGCATTGCCTGGGAATGGTTGCTGGCACCGCTGCGGCCCGGCGGCTCGTGGCTGATTCTCAAGTTCCTGCCGCTGCTGCTGCCGCTGCGCGGCGTGCTCTCGCGCAACCGCTACACCATGCAGTGGTCGTCGATGCTGATCCTGCTGTTCTTCACCGAGGGCATCGTGCGCGCCACCAGCGACCGCGCGCCCTCGTCCACGCTGGCGTGGGTCGAGGTGGCGCTGACGCTGGTGTTCTTCACCAGCACCATCCTCTACCTGCGCCCGTACAAACGCCGCGCCCGCGCCGCCGCCAGGGCCGCGGGGCGCAAGTCCTGAATCGCGTCCACCCATCGCCATGACCTTGCCTCAAGACTCCTTCCTGGCACTGTGCCGCGCCGCGCTGGGCCCGCAGCACGTGCTGACCGACGCGGCCGACCAGGCGCCGTACCTGACCGACTGGCGCAAGCGCTATCGCGGCGAGGCGCTGGCAGTGCTGCGCCCCGGCACCACCGCGGAAGTCGCCGAGGTGGTCCATGCCTGCCATGCGCACCGGATCGCCGTGGTGCCGCAGGGCGGCAACACCGGCCTGTGCGGCGGCGCCACCCCGGTGGCGGGCGCGCCGCAGGTGGTGATTTCGCTGCAGCGGCTCAACCGCATCCGCCAGGTCGATCCGCTCAACAACACCATCACGGTCGAGGCCGGCGTGGTGCTGCAGCAGCTGCAGGAGGTGGCGCGCGAGCACGGCCGGCTGTTTCCGCTAAGCCTGGCGGCCGAGGGCAGCTGCACCATCGGCGGCAACCTGTCGACCAATGCCGGCGGCACCGCGGTGCTGCGCTACGGCAACACGCGCGAACTGTGCCTGGGGCTGGAAGTGGTGACGCCCTCCGGCGAAACCTGGCACGGGCTGCGCGGCCTGCGCAAGGACAACACCGGCTATGACCTGCGCGACCTGTTCATCGGCGCCGAAGGCACGCTCGGCATCATCACCGCCGCGGTAATGAAGCTGTTCCCGCTGCCGCGCGCGTCGGTCACGGCGCTGGCCGCGGTGCAGAGCCCGCGCGCCGCGCTGGCGCTGCTGGCCATCGCCCAGTCGCACGCCGGCGCCATGCTGACCGGCTTCGAGCTGATGTCGGCGCTCAGCATGACGCTGGTGACGCGGCACTTCCCGCAGCTGCGCTATCCGTTCGCCGACATGCATCCGCAGCTGGTGCTGCTGGAGCTGTCCGACAGCGAAAGCGAAGCCCATGCGCGCGGTATCTTCGAGACCATGATGTCGGCCGCGTTCGACGCCGGCGTGGTCGCCGACGCGGTGGTGGCGGAGTCGGTGCAGCAGTCGCGCGACTTCTGGAACCTGCGCGAGCATATTCCGCTGGCGCAGGTGGAAGACGGCAAGAACATCAAGCACGACATCGCCGTGCCGGTCTCGCGCGTCGCGGACTTTATCGAGTGCACCGACGCACTGCTGCAGAATGCCTTTCCCGGCGCGCGCATGGTCACCTTCGGCCATCTCGGCGACGGCAACCTGCACTACAACGTGGCGCCGCCCGAAGGTGTCGACCACGATGACTTCCTGGCGCACCAGGACCAGGTCAACCGCATCGTGCACGACAGCGTGCGCTCGCATAACGGGTCGATCTCGGCCGAGCACGGCCTGGGCCAGCTCAAGCGCGAGGAGAACCGGCATTACAAGAGCGAGGTCGAGCTCGCCATGATGCGGGCGATCAAGGGCGCGCTCGATCCGCTCGGGCTGATGAACCCCGGCAAGGTGGTGTGAGCGCGCCTGCGCTCAGCGGCGCAGCTCGGTGTGGCCCAGTTCGGTCTGGCGCAGTTCGGTCTGGATATAGGCCGCAACGTGCTCGAGCAGCTCGTCGAGATGCCCGCGCAGCACGGCAAAGCCCGCATGCTGCGCCAGCGTGGCCTCATCCATGTACAGCGCCCGGTTGATCTCGATCTGCAGGCTGTGGCGCCGCTGCGCCGGATCGGCATAGGCGCGGATCAGCTGCGCGCCCTTGTACGGCCAGTTGATGGCCACCTGGTAGCCCAGGCTGCGCAGGCACTCCGCAACCAGTTCGATGAACGCCGCCGAGCAAGTCGCGCCGTCGCCGTTGCTGACGACGAAATCCGGCCGCGCGGCGCCGTTGTCGACGTTCATCGCATTGCCGCGCGACTTCATCGAATGGCAGTCGAGATGCCACACCGCGCCGCAGCGCGCATGGTGCTGCGCCAGCAGTCCGGACAGTGCCGCGTGGTACGGGTCGTAGTAGGTCTTGAGCAGGTATTCCGCCATATGCGGCGACAGGGCCGCGGCATAGACCGGCACGCCGGGCAGCGCCAGCCGGCGCAGCACGCCCATGCCGCGGCCGGACTTGTCGCTGGGGCGCACGTCATAAGGCATGGCGCCGTCGATCAGGTCGGGATCGATATCGTCGCGGGCGCGGTTGACGTCGACCAGCCAGCGCGGGAAGTCCGCGCACAGCAAGGTGCCGCCCACCCGCGGCGCATGCGCGAAAAGCTGGTCGACATAGGCGTCCCAGCCCGTCAGCAAGGCTTCGGGCGGCGCCGCCAGCGGCAGGTTCTCGGCATGCAGCAAGCCGCTGTGCGGGGAATCCACCACCAGCGGCAGCGCCGGCCCGGCCGGTTCAGTCAGCGAATACGGAAGCGTCATGGTCAGAATTTGTGCTGGATGCCGACGCCCACCGTGGTCACGGTGTCGCCGGACTTGTGCGAGTTGGGATCCTCGCGATCAAAGAAGACATAGGGCATGGTGCGCTTGCTCAGGCTATAGCCGTAGCCGGCCTGCACCTTGCTGAGCCGGCCCTGCGGGTCGCGCTGCACCGCGCGCTGCATGTAGTTGACGGTGAGCTTGTGCGCGCCGTACGGCACGGAGAAGCCGACCAGCCAGTACGGCACGTCGGTACGCGTGGTCGCGGTGCCGGCGTAGCGGTCGCGCCCGACGATGCCGTAGAGGTTGACCACGGTGAAGTCGTACGAAGCCACCGCCTGCACCTTGTCGCGGAAATCGTTGGCCACCAGGCCGCCGCTCTTGGCATCGCGCGAATAGCCCAGGCCTGCGGAGAACTTGCCGGCGGCGTAGTTCAGGCCCAGGTCGAACTGGCGGAAATCGTCCTCCGCCTGCACCGGCGGCCGGGTATTGGGCGTGGTCGAATCCGGCCCCGCCAGGTTCATGCGCGCCCGCAGCGAGAAGCCACCGAAGCTCGGCGTCATATACCCCAGCGCATTCGACACGCGGTTGCGCGCGTTCAGCACCTTGGTGCCGATCGCTGTGGCGCCCGCATCGTGGATGGCGAAGTCGACGTTCTGCGTCACCTGCGAATAGATCGGCGAACCCACGATCGTCGCCGAATCCAGCCGGCCCAGCGCGATCGCGCCGAAGCCGCCCTGCAGGCCGACGAAGGCATGGCGGAACTGCGGGTTGGTGGCGACGCCGTCGTCGGCGCCGAAACCCTGCTCCAGGCCGAACGCCGCGCGCAGGCCGCCGCCCAGCTCTTCGCTGCCGCGCAGGCCCCAGCGCGAGGCGTTGTCCGCCATCTGCGCGGCCCGGCCCTCGGGCCCCTTCTGGTATTCGATGTCGGTGTCGATGCGGCCGTACAGCGTCACCGTTGCGTCGGCCGCGGCCGACAGCAGCGCCAGCGCGCCGCCGAGGCAGGCGCGTGCGAGTGCGCGCCGGGTGTGGATACCGTTCATGCTGTTGCTCCCCTGTCGTGGTCTGTCATGCAAGAAATCCCCCCTTTGTGGTCCAACTGCCGCGTGTTGCGCCCGCGCAGCGCGCACGCACCCGCCCATCCCGCGCGGGCGGGATGGAACCATTCGATCGGGAACGTAAGCGGGCCGCGCCGGGCGGCGGCTATCTAGTCATTCAGGTGACAGGCGGACAGGCGTCCGCCGATATCGCGCAACAGCGGCACCTGCGTCGTGCAGCGCGCGCTCGCGTGCGGGCAGCGCGGATGGAAGGCGCAGCCACCGGGCGGCGCCAGCGGGCTGGGCAGTTCGCCGCGGATGGGCTGGTGCGCGGGCGGACTGGCGCCCAGGCGCGGCGCGTCGGCCAGCAACGCGCGCGTATAGGGATGGTTGGGCGCGGCGAACACCTCGCGCGCGGGGCCGCTTTCGACGATGCGGCCCAGGTACATGATCACCACGCGATCCGACATATGTTCCACCACCGCCAGGTTGTGGCTGATGAAGACATAGGTCAGCGCGTGCTCGCGCCGCAGCTGCATGAACAGGTTGATGATCTGCGCCTGCACCGAGACATCGAGCGCCGACACGGCCTCGTCGCAGATCAGCAGGCGCGGACGCAGCGCCAGCGCGCGCGCGATCGCCACGCGCTGGCGCTGGCCGCCGGAGAACTCGTGCGGATAGCGCTCGGCATAGCCGCGATCGAGCCCCACCTGCTGCAGCAGCTCGCCGGCGGCCGCGGCGGCGCGCGAGCGCTTGACCAGGCCGTGGTAGACCGAGCCTTCGGTAATGGCCTGGCCGATGCGCAGGCGCGGGTTCAGCGACGCATAGGGATTCTGGAACACCATCTGCACCGCGCGGTGATAGGCGGCCGAAGCGAGGTCGGCGCGCTGGCCTTGCCATGCGATCTCGCCGCCGGTCCGCGGCAGCAGGCCGGCCAGCATGCGCCCGAGCGTGGACTTGCCGCAGCCGGACTCGCCCACCACGCCGAGCACCTCGCCCTGGCGCACCTGCAGCGAGACATCGTTGACGGCATGCACCGCCTGCGCCGGCTTGCCGGCCATGCGCGCGAGCAGGCCGGGCTTGAGCAGAAAGCGTTTCTGCAGGTTGTGCGCTTCGAGCATGACCGTCATGCCGCCTCCAGGGGATAAAAGCAGCGCAGCGTGCGGCCGCGCACATTGGTTTCGACAGGGACCTGGGCGCACGCCGGGCGCGCGCGCGGACAACGCGGCGCGAAGGCGCAGCCCGGCGGCAGCGCAGCCAGTGCCGGCGCCGCGCCCGGGATCGCGCGCAGGGTGGCGCCGCGCATCGCCGGCGTCGGCAGCGAATCGAGCAGGCCGCGCGTGTACGGATGCAGCGGCCGTTTGATCAGTTCGTCGACCGGCCCCTGCTCCACCACGCGGCCCGCGTACATCACGCAGACCCGGTCGACCAGGTCCTTGACCACGGCAAGGTCGTGGCTGATCCAGATCGCCGCGGCGCCGGTCTCGCGCACCAGCTGCTTCATCTCGTAGAGGATCTGCGCCTGGATGGTGACGTCGAGCGCGGTGGTGGGCTCGTCGGCGATGATCAGGTCGGGCCGGTTGATCAGCGCGTTGGCGATCGCCACGCGCTGGCGCATGCCGCCGGACAATTCGTGCGGATAGGCACGCATGCGCTCCCGCGGCGCCGGGATGCCGACCCGCGCCAGCGCATCGACCGCCTGCGCATGGGCCTGCGCGCGGGTGCGGCGGTGATGCACCAGCACGGTCTCGGCGAGCTGGTCGCCCACGCGCATCACCGGATTGAGCGACATCATCGGGTCCTGGAACACCATCGCGATGCGGTCGCCGCGCAGGGCCTGCCACTGGCGCGGCGAGCACGCCAGCAGCTCCTGCCCCTTGAAGCGGACCGAGCCGCCGGTGACGCGACCGGGCGGGTCCAGCAGGTTCATCAGCGAGAACGCCGTCACCGACTTGCCCGAGCCGGACTCGCCCACGATGCCCAGGATCTCGCCCGGTTCCAGCGTGAAAGACACGCCGTCGACCGCCTTCACCGCCCCGTGCGCGAACGCGAAGCTGGTGCTCAGGCCGGAAACTTCCAGTAGTGCCATGCCGGGCTCCTTACGCTTCCAGCCGCGGGTTGAGCACGCGGCGCAGGCGGTCGCCCACCAGGTTGATCGAGCCGATCAGCAGCACCAGCGCCACGCCCGGGAACACGCTGATCCAGTACTTGTTGGACAGCATGTATTCGAAGCCGTTGGCGATCAGCATGCCCAGCGACGGCTGCGTGCGCGGCAGCCCGATGCCGAGGAAGCTCATGGTGGCCTCGAGCGTGATCGCATGCGCGATCTGCAGCGTGCCGGTCACCACCAGCGGCGCCATGCAGTTGGGCAGGATATGGCGGAACATCACGCGCAGCGCCGGCAGCCCCTGGCCCAGCGCGGCCTCGACATATTCCTTGCGCCGCTCCACCTGCGCCGCGCCGCGCACGGTGCGGGCAAAATAGGCCCATTGCACGATCACCAGCGCCAGCAGGGTCTTGTCGACGCCCTGCCCCAGCACCGCCAGCAGGATCAGCGCCACCAGCACCGCCGGCAGGCTCAGCTGCAGGTCGACCACGCGCATGATGGCGGCATCGACCACGCCGCCGAAGTAGGCCGCGGCCAGCCCGACTGCGCTGCCCACCATCAGCGCCACCACCGCGCTGATCACGCCCACGCCCACGCTGATGCGGATGCCGTAGAAGATGGCGCTGAGCAGGTCGCGCCCGGCGCCGTCGGTGCCGAGCCAGTAGTGCGCCCGGCCTTCATAACCCGTGCTGCCAGGCGGCAGCTCGGAATCGATCACCGACACCGTGGCGAGGTCATAGGGGTTCTGCGGGCTGAGCGCATGGGCCAGCACGGCCACCAGCAGCAGCACCAGCAGCAAGGCCAGCGCGGCGGCGCAGACGCGGTTGGCGCAGAAGCGCCGCAGCAGCGAAGGGCGTGCCGGCGGCGCGGCGGCTGGCGCCGGCGCGAGCGTGGGGAGCGCGGGCACGGCTTCATCGTTTTCGGATAGAGGCAGGGACATCGGTTCGGTCTCGTTGTTCGATCTTCGATTGCGGGGAAAGAATGCGGCCGCGCGGCTAGGCGGCCTTGTGCCGCAGGCGCGGGTCGAGCACCACGTACAGCAGGTCGACCACCAGGTTCAGCACCACGAACAGCAGCAGCGTCACCAGCAGGTACGCCACCACCACCGGGCGATCCAGCGCCAGCACGGAATCGATGATCAGCTTGCCCATGCCGGGCCACGAGAACACCGACTCGGTCACCACCGAGAAGGCGATCAGGTGGCCGAACTCCAGCCCGACCACGGTCACGATCGGGATCAGCACATTGGGCACCACGTGGCGCAGCACCAGCCGCGCGCCGCCCACGCCCTTGGCGCGGGCGAACTTGATGTACTCCTGCCCCGCCACCTCGCGCGTGCCGGCCTCGGTCAGCCGCGCCACCAGCGAGATCTTGAACAGCGACAGGGTCAGCGCCGGCAGCAGCAGGAAGCGGATGCCCTCCCAGCTGGTCACCGACAGCGGCACGCCCAGCACCGTGCTGACCGGCCCGCGCCCGCCCGACGGCAGCCAGCCCAGGTTCACCGAGAACAGCAGGATGCCGATCATGCCGATCCAGAAAGTGGGCATGATCACGCCGCCGAGCGAGGCCGCCATCAGCATCCGCGCCAGCCGGCTGTGCGGCTTCAGGCCGGCGTAGACGCCCATCGGGATGCCGATGCCGAGCGACAGCAGCAGCGCCGTCACCGCCAGTTCCAGCGTGGCCGGCACGCGGCTGACGATCAACTCGATCGCGGGCCGGTTGTAGACGAACGAGTCGCCGAGGTCGCCGTGCAGCGCGCCCTTGAGGAAGCGCAGGTACTGCTGCGGCACGGGCAGGTCCAGGCCGAGCGCATGGCGCGCCTCGGTGATCTCCTGCTCGGTGGCGGTGGGGCTGACCAGCAGGTGCACCGGGTCGCCGATCAGATTGACCGCGCAGAACGTCAGCACCGACATGATCCAGAGCACCGCGATGCTCTGCAGCAGCCGTTTGAGTAGGGTTTCAAGCATGGTAGGAAGCCGGTGGTAGGCGGATACGTAGTGGCACGTCAGCGTTGCGGCACGGCCGGCGGTGCCGGGCGGATATTGCCGGCATAGGTGAAGCCGTCGCTGCGCGGCTGCACCACAAGCCCGTCGCGATAGGCCCAGGCGGCGCGCAGGTGATGCAGCGGGACAATGCCCGCGTCGGCCGCCAGGCGCTCCGCCGCGCCCTGCTGCGCCAGTTCGCGCGGCGCCGGCGCCATGGTGCGCATGGCCTGCGCGATCAGTTCGTCGACGGCGGCGTTGGCATAGCCGCTGCGGTTGTTGGCGCCCAGGCCGGCGGCCTTGTCCTGCGCATGCGCCACCGCCACCAGCGGCTCGAGCGAATCGCCGCTGACCGCGCCGATGCCGAGCAGGAAGGCGCTGAACTCCGGCTTGCCGCCGGCGCCGCCCGAGGTGGCGCGGGTGATATAGACCGAATACGGCAGCGTGCGCACCTCGGTGCGGATGCCGGCGCGGGTCAGCATCTGCCCGACCGCCTCGCAGGTCTTGGCGTCGTTCAGGTAGCGGTCGTTGGGGCAATGCAGCGTCAGGCGGAAGCCCTGCGGATAGCCGGCCTGCGCCAGCAGCCAGCGCGCCCGCTCCACGTCGGCGCGCGGCGCCGGCACCGCCGGGGCGAAGCCGAAGAAGCCCTGCGGCACCATCTGCCCGGCCGGCACGGAATCGCCCTTGGTCACGCGCGCCGCGATCAGGTCGCGGTCGATCGCCAGGCTGATCGCCTGCCGCACCCGCACGTCGCGCAACGGGTTGGCCGCCAGCGGCTGGCCCGCGTGGTCCTGCACATAGGGCGAGACTGCGCGGGCCTGGTCCAGTTGCAGGTAATTCAGCATGTACGAGGTGGCGGAGACGACGCGGATGCGGCCGTTGGTGCGCGCAAAGGCGTCGGCAATGCTGGCCGACGAGGCGTCGATCACGTCCACCAGCCCCGACAGCAGCGCCGAGGCCCGCGCCGGCTCCTTCGGGATGAACTGGAATACCACCCGCTGCCACGGCTGCGGCCCGCCCCAGTAGCCCGGATTGCGCGACAGCGTCAGCTGCTGGCCATGCTCCCACGCTACCAGCCGGTACGGGCCGGTGCCGATGGCGGCGCTGCCGTGGGCGAAATCTGCCTCGCGCACGCCCGCACCCAGCGAGCGCGGCAGCATCGCCACCATGCCCACGTTCTGCGGCAGCACCGGGTTGGGCGAGCGCGTGCGCACGCGCAACGTCAGCGGCCCGGTGACCTCGACCGCCGCCACCGACTTCAGGTAGGTGCGGAAGGTGCGCGCGCCCGGCAGCTTCATCGCGCGCTCGATCGAGTAGCGCGCATCGTCGGCGGTAAATGGTTCGCCATTGCTGAAGCGCACATCGGGGCGCAGCTGGAACTCCCAGGTGCGGTCGTCCAGCTGGCGCCAGCCAGTGGCCAGCTGCGGCACCGGGCGCAGCGCGTTGTCCAGCCCGACCAGGGTTTCGTAGACATGGCCCCACAGGTTGCGTCCGGCGGCGTCGAGCACATGGGGATCGGCAGCGCTGATCTCGGCCTTGTAGCCGATGCGCAGGTCGGCGGCCCGCGCGGTGTTCGCGCCAGCGATCAGCGCCGTGGCGGCCAGTGCGGCGGCGGCAAGGCGCGACCGCAAGGAAACAGCTGGGTTGGGCATGGTGGGGTGGTTCGCTTCCCGATACATTGTTTCATTCAGTGATACCGTGTATCGAAGGATAAGACATCGACATGGGTCCCGATAAGCAGGGTTTACCCCCGAGCCGTGCATCGGGCCCAAAAAAAACGGCGCCGAAGCGCCGTTTGGGACGGGAAGTGCGCGGGACGTGGCCGCGCGGTACCGGGTTCAGCCGCCCCCGTAGCCAAGCGCCCGCGACAGGTTGGCGGCCTCCGCCACCACCATCGCCACATGGCTGTCCAGCGCCTGCTGCGTGGTGCGGCTAGCCGGGCTGGCAATGCTCAGCGACGCCACCGCGGCGCCGCTGTGGTCGCGCAGCGGCGCCGCGGCAGAGACGGCGTCGGCATCGCGCTCGCCCACCGAGACCGCATAGCCGGCGGCACGGATCGCCGCCAGTTCCTCGCGCAGCGCCTGCGGCTCGATGATGGTCTTGGCGGTGAAGCGCTCCAGCTGTTGCGCCAGCACCGCCTCCACCACTTCGGGGGCGGCGAAGGCCAGCAGCAGCTTGCCGGACGCCCCCACATGCAGCGGCCGCCGGTTGCCGATCTCGGTATGCACGCGCACCGATTGCGTCGACTCGTGCCGCGCCACGCAGACCGACTCGAGCCCGTCGCGCACGCGCACGATCACGTTTTCGCCGCAGGCCGCGCCGATCGCCGCCAGCCGCGGGCCCACCAGCTTGACCAGGTCGAACTGTTCGCGCGCGGCATTGCCGACCAGCAGCGCGTTGTAGCTGAGCTTGTAGACCGCCGCCGGCGACTCGCGCGCGATCAGGCCGCGGTGCTCGAGCGTGGTCAGCAAGCGGAACGCGCGCGCCTTGGTCAGTCCGGCGCGCCGTGCCAGTTCGGTCACGCCCAGCGATGGGTGCTCGGCCACCAGCATCAGCAGGCCCAGGGCCTCATCCACCGCTTCAACGATGTAGGTCATCGATCCTTTTGGTTCAGACTCAGAAATATCCAGCGCAGATTGTAGCGGTCGCCGCAATCGTTCGCGCGCCAAGTGCGTCGCGCCAGGCTTGGATGGCCGCGTCCCCGCCCGCACCGAATACACCCTTCGGCACTTCCGAATACAAGGCAGCGGGCAAGCTACGCAATACTCTCGGGATCGCCGTGCCAGCATTGCGCCCGCACCGCCCCCGCTGGCACCACCTGACGCACCGAAGGAGAACAGATGAGCATCAACGGCAAGGCCTACATCGTCGGGGCCTACGAGCACCCGACCCGCAAGGCACCTGACAAGACCGTGGCGCAACTGCATGCCGAGAGCGCCAAGGGCGCGCTGCAGGACGCCGGCCTGACGCTGGCCGACGTCGACGGCTATTTCTGCGCCGGCGACGCGCCCGGGCTGGGCGCGGTCAACATGGTCGACTACCTCGGCCTGAAGGTGCGCCATGTCGATTCCACCGATACCGGCGGTTCGGCATACCTGGTCCATGTCTCGCACGCCGCGCAGGCGATCGCCGCCGGCAAGTGCAACGTCGCGCTGATCACGCTGGCGGGCCGCCCGCGTTCGGAAGGCTCCACCGGCACGCAGGCGCGCAACTGGGGCGCCAACCTGCCCGACCTGCCGTTCGAAAGCCCGTTCAGCCCGGTCACCGTCAACCTGTACGCGATGGCGGCGATGCGCCATATGCACGAGTACGGCACCACCGCCGAGCAGCTGGCCTGGGTCAAGGTGGCGGCGTCGCACCACGCGCAGCACAACCCCCACGCCATGCTGCGCGACGTGGTCACGGTCGAAGACGTGCTGAATTCGCCGATGATCTCGGATCCGCTGCACAAGCTGGACTGCTGCGTGGTCTCGGACGGCGGCGGCGCACTGGTGGTGGCGCGACCGGAGATCGCCGCCACGCTGCGGCGGCCCAGGGTGAAGATCCGCGGCGCCGGCGAATACATCAAGGGCCAGCTCGGCGGCGAAGTCGACCTGACCTGGTCGGGCGCGCGCTTCTCGGGCGCCACTGCGTTTGCCGAAGCCGGCGTGACGCCGGCCGACATCAAGTACGCGTCGATCTACGACAGCTTCACCATCACCGTGCTGATGCAGCTGGAAGACCTGGGCTTCTGCAACAAGGGCGAAGGCGGCAGGTTCGTCGCCGACGGCAACCTGATCTCGGGCGTCGGCAAGCTGCCGTTCAATACCGATGGCGGCGGCCTGTGCAACAACCATCCGGCCAACCGCGGCGGCATCACCAAGGTGATCGAGGCCGTGCGCCAGCTGCGCGGCGAGGCCCACCCCGCGGTGCAGGTCGCCAATTGCGACCTCGCGCTGGCGCAGGGCACCGGCGGCTACCTGGGCTCGCGCCACGGCAGCGCCACCCTGATCCTCGAACGTGAATAAAGCGCGGGAGCACTGACATGACGACCCCCCACATCCCCGCCGTCTACAAGGCGCCCGACGAACAGCCCGACAACCTGCCGTTCTGGCAGGCCGCGCGCGAAGGCCAGCTGCTGGTCAAGGTCTGCGACGACTGCGGCAAGCCCCACTGGTATCCGCGCGTGCTGTGCCCGTTCTGCATGGGCACCACCTCGTGGAAGCCGGCCAGCGGCCGCGGCACCATCTACACCTACAGCGTGACGCGCCGCGCCGGCCCCAACCCGTTCTGCATCGCCTACGTCAAGCTGGACGAAGGCGTGACCATGATGACCCATATCGTCGACTGCGATCTCGACACGGTGCGGATCGGCCAGAAGGTGCAGGTCAAATTCTCGCCCAGCGACGGCGGCGCGCCGGTGCCGACCTTCACGCTCGCCTGAGCCGGCGTGGCCGGTAGCGGGCATTGCGCCCGCCACCTGCCACAGCCCGCTTGCTGCGAATTTCTACTGCCGCCCCGCGGCCATGCTGCCGAAGCGGCCGCTGCTGAAGTCGCGGAACGCCTCGGCGATCTCCGCCTCGGTGTTCATCACGAACGGGCCGTGGCCGACGATGGGCTCGTCGATCGGCTCGCCGCTGAGCAGCAGCACCATGGCATCGGTGCCGGCCTCGATGCTGACCGCATCGCCGGCGCCATCCAGCACCACCATCTCGGCATCGCGCACGGTGGCCTCGGCGTTGACCGTGACCTTGCCGCGCAGCACCACCACCGCGGTATGCCAGCCCTCGGGCAGCGCCAGGCGCGGGCTGGCGCCCTGGTTCAGGCGCATGTCCCACACATGCATCGGCGTAAAGGTGCGCGCCGGGCCGCGCTTGCCTTCGTACTCGCCGGCGATCACGCGTACCGTGCCGGCGCCGTCCGGCATCGGCACCGCCGGGATATCGCGGTCGACGATGGCCTGGTAGCCCGGCGCGGCCATCTTGTCGCGCGCTGGCAGGTTGACCCACAGCTGCACCATCTCCAGCGCGCCGCCGCTTTGGGTAAACGCGGGCGAGTGGAACTCTTCATGCAGGATGCCGGCGCCCGCCGTCATCCATTGCACGTCGCCCGGACCGATGACCCCGCCCTGCCCGGTCGAGTCGCGGTGCGCGACCTCGCCCTTGTAGACGATGGTCACGGTCTCGAAGCCGCGGTGCGGATGCTGGCCCACGCCGCGCGGACGCTGCGTCGGCGTGAAATCGGCCGGGCCGGCGTAGTCCAAGAGCAGGAACGGGCTCAGCTGCTTGCCGTGGCTGGTGTACGAGAACATCGAGCGCACCGGGAAACCATCCCCGACCCAGTGCGGACGCGGTGCGCTGTAGACACCCAGAATGCGCTTCATGTCGATCTCCGAGAATGCCGGCCACGCGGGCCGGCAATGATCCATGAAGCGATGATAGGTGCCGCGGCCGGCGCGCGGTAGGCGGCAGGATTGCGATGCAGCGTCCTGCCGCTGGAACGATGCCGCCGGCGGTCAGAAGCGGTAGCGCACGTAGCCCATGCTGAAGTTGGTGCCGGGATTGGGGTCCTGGATGCCGCCGTTGGACAGATGCTGGAACCGATAGCCGATCGTCAGCCGCTGTGCCTTGCCGAAGGCGACGCCCACGCCGATCATGTCGGAAAACTGAAAAGCCGAGCCCATGCGATGGCCGCCGGCGATTTCGGTGTGGCTCAGCACGCGCAGGCCCACCGAGGCCTCGACGAACGGCGTAACATGGTCACCCGCATAGCTGAGCCGGAAGATCGGCGACACCCCGAACTCCATCAACTGGCTCGACGGCCGCGACGACAGCGCGCGCCAGTTGGCAACATTGACCTCGCCGTCCAGCGCCAGCGCCAGCCGGTTCGACAGCTGCCACTGCACGATCTCGTCCCAGCGCGCCGACACTTCGTATTTCTCCACGCCGTGCCGGTTGTCGCGCCCATAGCCCGCCTGCATCGAGAATGCCGCCGCGCCGGCGGCGGACGGCAGCGCCAGCAGGCAAGCCGCCAATGACACCACGGCCGCGCGCGGCAGCCCCCCTGACAATGTGTTTTTCTTCACTGACATCCGTCCATGTCGGGCAGCGCCTGCGAGACTGGCACGCCACCACTTTGTTTTGATCACGGCTCGACACGATAGCAGCGCTTAGAGATTGCAGAAGCCCGTTTCAGGCAAACACAGTGTTCCAAAGCCGGAACAATGTGGCGGGACGCGCTACGAAGGCGAGGCATGGCCGCCCGGCTGCAGCGTCATCCAGACAAAAAAAACCCCGGCAGGACCGAGGTCTTCCGGGGTTCCATGGATGGCCCGCACAGGCGCGGCGGGCGCAGCCGGCCGTCAGTCCTTCAGTTCCACCAGCAAATCCTTCGCCGCCACCCGATCGCCCGCCTTCACATGCACCGCCGCGATCTCGCAGTCCCGCTCCGCGGCGATATGGGTCTCCATCTTCATCGCCTCCAGCGCCAGCAGCGTGGTGCCCGCGGCCACGCGCTGGCCGGGCTGCACCGCCACCGTCACGATCGAGCCCGGCATGGGCGCGGCAACATGCAGCGGATTGTCCGGCTCGGCCACCGCCCGGCCCTGGCGCGCGGCCGCGGCCTGCGCGGTGCTGCGCTGTTCGACCAGCGTGGTGCGCGACTGCCCGTTCAGCTCGAACTGGACCTTGATCTTGCCTTCGTCGGCATCGGGATGGGTGCCCTGCAGCGACACCAGCAGGGTCTTGCCGGGCTCGATGTCGATCGCCACCTCTTCCTGCGGCTGCAGGCCGTACAGGTAGGCCGGCGTGGGCACCACCGAGGTATCGCTGTACTGGCGCACATGCGCGTGGTACTCGGCGGCCTGCTTGGGATACATCAGGTACGAGGCCAGCTGGCGGTCGTCGAGCGGCTGCTCGCACGCCGCCGCGCCCGCGGCGCGGGCCGCGTCGAGGTCGACCGGCGCGATCTGGTCGCCGGGCCGGTACGGCGCCGGCGGCTCGCCGCGCAGCACCTTGCGCGACAGCGCCGCCGGGAAGCCGTCGGGCGGGAATCCCAGCTCGCCCCGGAACAGCGACACCACCGATTCCGGGAAGGCGATCTCCTTGCCCGGGTCGCACACGTCCGCCGCGCTCAGGTCGTTGGCCACCATCATCAGCGCCAGGTCGCCAACCACCTTGGAGGTCGGCGTGACCTTGACGATATCGCCGAACATCTGGTTGACCTCGGCGTAGGCGCGCGAGACCTCGGTCCAGCGGTGCTCGATGCCAAGCGAGCGCGCCTGCTCGCGCAGGTTGGTGTACTGCCCGCCCGGCATCTCGTGGCGATAGACGTCGGCGGTGCCGGCGCGGATCTCGGATTCGAACGGCGCGTAGTAGCGGCGCACCCCCTCCCAATACATCGATGCCTCGTGCAGGCGCTCCAGGTTCAGGCCCGGATCGCGCTCGCTGCCGGCCAGTGCCGCGGCGATGCTCGACAGGTTGGGCTGCGAGGTCAGCCCGCTCATCGCGTCGAGCGCGCCGTCGACCGCATCGCAGCCGGCCTCGATCGCGGCCAGCGCCGACGCGGCCGAGATGCCGCTGGTGTCGTGCGTGTGGAAGTGCACCGGCAACCCGGTCTCTTCCTTGAGCGCCCTGACCAGCGCCGCGGCCGCCTGCGGCCGGCAGATCCCGGCCATGTCCTTGATGCCCAGCACATGCACGCCGGCCTGCTGCAGCTCGCGCGCGATGCCGACGTAGTACTTCAGGTCGTACTTGGAACGCTTCGGGTCGAACAGGTCGCCGGTATAGCAGATCGCGCCCTCGCACAGCGCGCCGCTTTCACCGACGGCATCGATCGCCACGCGCATATTGCGCACCCAGTTGAGCGAATCGAACACGCGGAACACGTCCACGCCGGCGCTGGCCGCCTGGCGCACGAAGAAGCGCACCACGTTGTCGGCATAGTTGGTGTAGCCGACCGCATTGGAGCCGCGCAGCAGCATCTGGAACAGCACGTTGGGCACGCGCTCACGCAACTGCTCCAGGCGCTGCCACGGGTCTTCCTTGAGGAAGCGCAGCGCCACGTCGAAGGTGGCGCCGCCCCAGCACTCCAGCGAGAACAGCTGCGACAGCTCGCGCGCATAGAACGGCGCGATCGGCAGCATGTCGGCGCTGCGCATGCGCGTGGCGAACAGCGACTGGTGTGCATCGCGCATGGTGGTGTCGGTCAGCAGCACCCGCTTCTGCTCCAGCATCCAGCGCGAGAACTTCTCCGCGCCCAGCTCGCGCAGCCGGTCGCGCGTGCCGTACGGCAGCGCGGCGCTGGTGTCGATCGCCGGCAGCACCGGCGCGGGCAGAGGCAGCGACGGCAGCGCGCGCCCGCTCAGCTCCGGGTGTCCGTTGACACAGACTTCGCCCAGGTAGCGCAGCAGCTTGGTGGCGCGGTCCTGGCGTTTGGCAAAAGCCAGCAGTTCCGGAGTCTTGTCGATAAAGCGCGTGGTGACGTCGCCCGAGCGGAACGCGGGATGGTTGATGACGTTCTCGAGGAACTGCAGGTTGGACGCGACGCCGCGGATGCGGAACTCGCGCAGCGCGCGGTCCATGCGCCGCATCGATTCCGGCGCGGTCGGCGCCCAGGTGGTGACCTTGACCAGCAGCGAATCGTAGTACGGCGTGATCACCGCGCCGCCATAGGCGGTGCCCGCATCGAGCCGCACGCCGAAGCCCGCGGCGCTGCGATACGCGGTGAGGCGGCCGTAGTCCGGCAGGAAACCGTTTTCCGGGTCCTCGGTGGTGATCCGGCACTGCAGCGCATGGCCGTTCAGCGCGATGTCCTGCTGGACCGGCACGCCCGCGGCGCGCACCACGATCCTGCCCTCGGCATCGCGGGTGTTCTCGGTCATGCCGATATGGCCGCCCTCAGTGATGCGGATCTGCGCCTTGACGATATCGATGCCCGTAACCATCTCGGTAACGGTGTGTTCGACCTGGATTCGTGGATTGACTTCGATGAAGTAGAACTGGCCGGAGTCGGCATCCATCAAAAACTCGACCGTGCCGGCGTGGGTATAGCCGACCGCGCGCATCAGCCGCAGCGCCGACTCGCATAGCGCGCTGCGGCCGGCAGCGTCGAGATACGGCGCCGGCGCGCGCTCGACCACCTTCTGGTTGCGCCGCTGCACGGTGCAGTCGCGCTCGTACAGGTGCACCAGGTTGCCATGCGTGTCGCCCAGCACCTGCACTTCGACGTGGCGCGCATTGCGCACCAGCTTCTCGACATAGACCTCGTCGTTGCCGAATGCCGCCAGCGCCTCGCGCCGCGCCGCGGCGAGCGCGCCCTCCAGGTCCTGCTCGCTTTCGAGCACGCGCATGCCGCGCCCGCCGCCGCCCCAGCTCGCCTTCAGCATCAGCGGATAGCCGATGTCGGCGGCCAGGCGCTTGCACGCCTCCAGGTCATGCGGCAAGGGATCGGTTGCCGGCATTACCGGCACGCCCGCGGCGATCGCCGCGTTGCGCGCCGCGACCTTGTTGCCGAGCTTGCGCATCACCTCCGGCAACGGGCCGATCCAGCGGATGCCGGCATCGATCACGGCCTGCGCGAACTCCGGGTTCTCCGACAGGAAGCCATAGCCCGGATGGATCGCGTCGACCCCGGCCTGGCGCGCAATGCGCAGGATGTCGCCGATATCGAGATAAGCCGCCAGCGGCTTCTTGCCCTCGCCGACCAGATAGCTCTCGTCGGCCTTGAAGCGATGCAGCGCGAGGCGGTCTTCCTTCGAATAGATCGCCACCGTGCGCACATTCATCTCGGCGGCCGCGCGCATCACGCGGATCGCGATCTCGGAGCGGTTGGCAATCAGCAGGGATTGGATCGGGCGGTAGTCCATGGCGGTAAGAAAATAGCCCTCCGTGCGCGGTGGCCACGGAAAGTCGGGTGATGGGGAATGGCGGATCACAGGCGGCAACCAGCATGCGCCTGCATCCTGGTGGGCGCAAGAAACGAGCCACCGACGCTCTTGTTGATTTACAAAAGGATTTTCAGCGCCGCCACGCCGGCCTGGAATTCAAAACTGAAATTCCCACGCCGTTTTCATGCGAATTGCAGCTATCGCCCCGCGCTGGTCTTGTCCACCTGCAGGGCGAATTCGATGCACTCCGCGCTCGGCCCCGTCCACTGGCCAAACCCGATCCAGCCGTGCCCCCTCAGCGTGACCTCGTCGCGGCGCAAAATGAATGGCTCGGCGCCGTCCATGCTGACGTGGGTGCCGTTCGAGCTCCTGTCGATCAGTACATAGCGGCCGGCGCGCGGCTCGGCCATGGCCTGGAACCGCGACGCCAGGCGGTCCGACACCACGATGGTCATGCCGGCGTCACGCCCGATGGTGACCGGCGCCGAGACCGCGTTCATCTCGACCACGGTGTCCCGGTAGCGCAAGGTGAGGAAAGCGGCATGCGCCGGCGGCTCCTTGAATCCCGCGATCAGGGTCAGGTCGGTGGCCTGCTGCCAGATCGCCTCGTACAACTCGACCGGCTGCGCCCTGCCGCGCACGTGGATCGGGTACAGGTAGCGCGTCATCTGGCGCAGCGGCGCGGGCAGGTCCGCCACCGCGTCCTTGCTGGTGATGATCTGGCCGCGCGCGGCGAGCCCGGACAGCCGCGCGGCAAGGTTCACGGCATCGCCGAAGACATCGCCGGACGCATCGGACAGGATCGGACCATGATGGAAGCCGATGTGCGACGACATGGTGAAGCCGGCCACGGGCGGCAGCTCGGCAACCGCCCGCTGTATGTCCAATGCCGCCTGCAACGCCTGCTCGGCGCAGGGGAACAGCACCATGACCTCGTCGCCGATGGTCTTGATGAGCCGGCCTTGCGAGGCCTCGGAACAGGATTTCATCGCAGCGATGCAACGGCCGACCGCGGCAAGGGCGGCGGCGTTGCCCGCGCGCTCATAGAGCCGCGTACTGCCGCTGACATCCGCGAACAGTACCGAACCCTCCGACGCCTGGTGCAGCAGTTCCCGGTCCATGTGCATCCCGATCCGTCCCGCCATCGCGGTGAGGCGATCCGGCCAGCTGCCGGCGCCACGCCTCCGCATGCAGGGAATTCTGGCACCGGCAAAGCCGATGCTCAATATGAATCTGGAGCACGCCGGAAAGAGGAAGTAAAGGAGAATCGGCGCACGCATCGGGGGAGCGGCGCAAGGCAACGCGAACGGATTGCCGATGGGGTGGGATGCGCCCTGCGGGGCGCCAAAAAAACAAAACCCCGGAAGACCGCGATCTTCCGGGGTTCCGCCGCCAAGGACGGTTATCATTGGCGGAGACGGAGGGATTCGAACCCTCGATCCAGGTTTTGGCCCGGATGCTCCCTTAGCAGGGGAGTGCCTTCGACCTCTCGGCCACGTCTCCCAAACTTGCGTTGTGTGAGGGAGCCACACAACGAAGCGCGTATTCTAGCGATGCCGCCGGGGTTGGTCAATGAAAAATCGATGACTCAACACAAATTTTGCGGCCTCGCCAGAAAAGCTTACGAACGGATCACGCCTGTTCCAGTTCGAAGGCCTTGTGCAGCGCGCGCACGGCCAGCTCCATGTACTTCTCGTCGATCAGCACCGAGATCTTGATTTCCGAGGTGGAGATCATCTGGATGTTGATGCCCTCTTCCGACAGCGTGCGGAACATCTTGCTGGCGATGCCGACGTGCGAGCGCATGCCCACGCCCACCACCGACACCTTCGACACCTTGGGGTCGCCCGACACGCTGCCGGCGCCGATGTGCGCCTTCACGCCATCGTTCAGGATGGCCAGCGCGCGCTGGTACTCGCCGCGCGGCACGGTGAAGGTGAAGTCGGTCTTGCCGTCGACGGACTGGTTCTGGATGATCATGTCGACGTCGATGTTGGCGTCGGCGACCGGGCCCAGGATCTGGTAGGCGATGCCGGGCTTGTCGGGCACGCCCAGGACGGTGATCTTGGCTTCGTCGCGGGCAAAGGCGATGCCGGAGATGACAGCGGCTTCCATGGTGGAGTCTTCTTCCTCAAAAGTGATCAGCGTGCCCGAGTGCATTTCCTGCTCGAGCGGCATAAGCGGGTCGGTCAGCGACGACAGCACGCGGGTCTTGACGCGGTACTTGCCGGCGAACTCCACCGAGCGGATCTGCAGCACCTTGGAGCCCAGGCTGGCCATTTCCAGCATTTCCTCGAAGGTGATCTGGTCCAGGCGGCGGGCGTCCTCGACCACGCGCGGATCGGTGGTGTAGACGCCGTCGACGTCGGTGTAGATCAGGCACTCGTCGGCCTCGATCGCGGCGGCGATGGCCACGGCCGAGGTGTCCGAGCCGCCGCGGCCGAGCGTGGTGATGTTGCCGTCGTCGTCGATGCCCTGGAAGCCGGTGATCACGACCACGCGGCCGGCGTCGAGGTCGGCCAGGATGCGCTCGTCGTCGATCGATTCGATGCGGGCCTTGGTGTACGACGAATCGGTCTTCACCGGAACCTGCCAGCCGGTGTAGCTGACGGCGTCGATGTCCTCGCCGTGCAGGGCGATCGCCAGCAGCGCCACGCTGGCCTGTTCGCCGGTGGAGGCGAGCATGTCCAGTTCACGCGGATTGGGCTGGGGCGAAATTTCCTTGGCGAGTCCCAGCAGGCGATTGGTCTCGCCCGACATGGCCGAAGGCACCACGACTACGCGGTGACCGGCGCGGTGCCACTTGGCAACGCGCTTGGCGACATTCTTGATGCGTTCCGTGGAACCCATCGAAGTGCCGCCGTATTTGTGAACGATGAGAGCCATCTTCTTGTCGACGCCAGCGATTGTGCAAAGCCCTTGAAAATACACGAAGCGGCCCGGTCAGGCAAGGCGCACGGGGACTATCTGCGCCAGGCCGGATGTGATGCCGACGGCTGGCGAACGCCATCGAACCGCCGTTCGGCAAGGTCAGCGCGGTGGCATTGCCAGCGTCGGCGCCTGCGGATGCCACGCCACGCGCCAGCGCGGCGCCGGCGCAGCCTCGGGCCAGCGGCGATGCATGCCCAGCCCGGCGGCCAGCACCAGCGTGTCGCCGGCCCACAGCAGCGGCAGCCAGGCCCTGCGCCAGGCCGGGATGCCGGCCTCCTGGCAGGCCTGCTTCAGCGCCCGGGCGGGGCCGCCGGGGCGCAGCACGATACGCTCGCCGCCGCGCCGCGCGGCCAGGCGCAAGGGCTGGCGCAGCACCGCTTCGGGCACGCCGAAGGTGTCGTCGCGGAAGAAATGGAGTTCGCCGCGCCAGGCGGGCACGACGATGCGGGCTTCGCCGCGCCAGTCCAGCGTCACCGGTGCCGGCGCCATCGCCGGCGGCGGCACGCAGGCCAGCACGCGCTCACGGAAACGGCGCAGCACCAGGCCCTCATGCGCGATGGCGGGCTCGCCGCCGGCGTGCGCGACCAGTTGCTCGCGCATCGCCGCCAGCCGTGCGGTGGACGGGGCGCGCACGCCGAGGTCGCGCAGCCACAGGCGCAGTACCGCATCGGCCTGCGCGCCGGGCAACGCGCGCAGGCCCGGCAGGTCGAGTTCAGACAGCGTGTCGGCGTCGCGGCCAGACCGCACCAGCGTGGCCAGCGTGGCGGCAGCCATCTGGTCGATCAGCGCGCCGGCCTGGGCAAAATGCGCGGCGGCCTGCACCACGTTGACCGCCAGCGCCGGAAACGCCGCCTGCAGCGCCGGCAGTTGCTGGCGCAAGGCGTTGCGCGTATAGCGGCCGTCGGCATTGGACGGGTCGTCGATCCACCGCAGCGCGTTGGCGGCACAGTATTGCTCGATGCCGGCGCGCGGCACGTCCAGCCACGGACGCAGCAGCATCACGCCGCTGCGCGGATCCAGCGGGCGCATTGCCGGCATTCCGGCCATGCCGGCCACGCCGGCGCCGCGGAACAGCCGCAGCAGCACGGTCTCGACCTGGTCGTCCTGGTGGTGGGCAAACAGCAGCAGGCGCGCGCCGCTGTCGGCGCACATCGCCGCCAGCGCGGCATAGCGCGCGCGGCGCGCGGCGGCTTCCACGCCCTCGCCCGCCGCCGGCCGCACCGACACGCGCCGCACGAAATAGCCGACCTGCCACTGCGCGCACAGCGCGGCGCAGAAGCGGTCCCAGTCGTCGGCCTCGGCCTGCAGGCCGTGATGGACATGCAGCGCCACCACGCGCGCGCCATCGCCCGCCTGCGCCACCGCAGCGCGCGCGGCATGCAGCAGTGCGACCGAGTCGCGCCCGCCCGACAGCGCCACCGCGACCGTCGGCGGCGCCGCGGTGGCACCGCCAGAAACAACAAAGGCCGCACCGGCCTGCAGGGCCTGTGCGACCTTGTCGGTCAGCCGGGCGGACGGGTCAGTCCTGGGCGCCGGTTTCCTTGAACTTGCCATAGGCCAGCAGGCGCTCGTAGCGGCGCGCCTGCAATTCCTTCACGCTCATGCCCTGGAACTGGCGCAGCGACTCCGCCAGCGAGCGCTTGAGCAGCGCCGCCATGCCCTTGTAGTCGCGGTGCGCGCCGCCCAGCGGCTCGCTCACGATCTTGTCGATCAGGCCCAGCGCCTTCAGGCGGTGCGCGGTCAGGCCCAGCGCCTCGGCGGCTTCAGGAGCCTTCTCGGCGGTCTTCCACAGGATCGAGGCGCAGCCTTCCGGCGAGATCACCGCGTAGGTGGCGAACTGCAGCATCTGCACCACGTCACCCACGGCAATCGCCAGCGCGCCGCCCGAACCGCCCTCGCCGATGATGGTGGCGATCAGCGGCACCTTCAGGCCTGCCATCACGTACAGGTTATGGCCGATGGCCTCGGACTGGCCGCGCTCTTCGGCGTCGATGCCGGGGAATGCGCCCGGGGTGTCGACGAAGGTGAAGATCGGCAGCCCGAACTTGTCGGCCAGCTCCATCAGGCGCTTGGCCTTGCGGTAGCCCTCGGGCTTGGGCATGCCGAAATTGCGCATGGCGCGCTCTTTCGTGTCGCGGCCCTTCTGGTGCCCGATCACCATGCACGACTGGCCATTGAAGCGCGCCAGGCCGCCGATGATCGACAGGTCGTCGGCGAAGGTGCGGTCGCCGTGCAGTTCGTGGAAATCGGTAAAGATCTCGCGCACGTAGTCCAGCGTATAGGGGCGCTGGGGGTGGCGGGCGATTTGCGCAACCTGCCACGGGGTCAGGTTGGCATAGATGTCCTTGGTTAGCTGCTGGCTCTTGCCGGCCAGCCGCGAAATCTCTTCGGAAATATCGACAGCCGAATCGTCCTGCACGAAGCGCAGTTCTTCGATCTTTGCCTCGAGTTCGGCAATGGGCTGCTCAAAATCCAGGAAGGTGGTTTTCATAAAATCACACGTACCTGTCTGTGAAGGGGCGCATTCTACCGGAAATTGGCCGCTATCTTAGCGCCTGCCGGATAGCCTGCAATGCACCTGGAGTTAATTTTTATTGTGGCAATGCCTAATACGTCACTGGCAAGGGGTCGAGGCTGCGCCACATATACCATGTGGCCACGGTGCGCCACGGTTCCCAGTTGGCCGCCACCTCGCGCGCCTCGCTGCGGGTCACCGGCTCGCCGCTGAAATAGTTGGCGGAGATGGCGTTGATCAAGCCGACGTCGTCGAGCGGCAGCACATTGGGCCGCATCAGGTTGAACATCAGGAACATCTCGGCGGTCCAGCGGCCGATGCCGCGGATCTGAGTCAACTCGGCGATGACGGCCTCGTCGTCCATCTGCGCCCACTGCGCGACATGCACCGTGCCGCCCTTGAAGTGCCCGGCCAGGTCGATCAGGTATTCCGCCTTGCGCTTGGACACGCCGCAGCCCGCCAGCTTCTCGGTGCCGGCGCGCAGGAACTGCGCCGGCGCCAGCCGCGGGCACACCGCATGCAGCCGTTCCCACACCGACTGCGCCGCCTTCACCGAGATCTGCTGGCCCACCACCGCGCGCGCCAGCGTGACGAACGGGTCGCCGCGCGAGACCAGGTGCGCCGGGCCGTAGGTCGGAATCATCTTGCGCAGGATGCGGTCGCGCTTCATCAGGTCCGCGCAGGCCTCGTCCCAGTATGCAGGGCGCACGGCATCGTCGACGGTCTCGACCGGCAGCGGCACCGCCTGGGCTTCCGGCAGCACGGCCTTGGCGCTGCGCGCGGCCTTTGCCGCGGCGCGCGTGGCGTCCTTGCTGGTGTCCTTGCCATCCGGCAGCGGCGCCTCCCTGGCGCCGGCCTTGCCCGGGCGCGGCCCGGCCGGCTTCGCCCGGCCCGCGGTGGCGGGCGGCGTGGCAGTAGCGGGCTTGCGCGCGGCAGCGTTCAAGCACGCCTCCACTCGGTGGCACCGCCCGGCTTGTCTTCCAGCACGATGCCCGCTTCCAGCAGCTGGGCGCGGATGCGGTCCGCCTCGGCGAAGTTGCGCTCGGCCTTGGCGGCCTTGCGCGCCGCGATCAGCGTTTCGATCTCGTCCGGCGACGGGCCGTCGGCGGACTTGCCGCCCTGCAGGAAGGTGTGCGGATCGCGCTCGAGCAGCCCCAGCGTGCCGGCCAGCCCCTTGAGCTGGCGCGCGGCCGCGGTGGAGCCGGTGCGGTTGATCTCGCTGGCCAGGTCGAACAGCACCGACATCGCGATCGGCGTGTTGAAGTCGTCGCCCATGGCCTCGGCAAAGCGCTTCGCGTGCGGCTCGTCCCAGTCCACCGCGCAGCCGCCCGGCTGGCTGTCCTTGAGCGCCGTGTACAGGCGCGTCAGCGCGTGGCGCGCATCGTCCAGGTGCGCGTCGCTGTAGTTCAGCGGGCTGCGGTAGTGCGCGCGCAGGATGAAGAAGCGCACGACCTCGGCGTCGTACGCCTTCAGCACCTCGCGGATGGTGAAAAAATTGCCAAGCGACTTGGACATTTTCTCGTCGTTGATGCGCACGAAGCCGTTGTGCATCCACAGGTTGACGAAGGGCTTGCCGCTGGCGCCTTCGGACTGCGCGATCTCGTTCTCGTGGTGCGGGAACTGCAGGTCGGCCCCGCCGCCATGGATGTCGAAATGCTCGCCCAGCAGCGCGCAGCTCATCGCAGAGCATTCAATGTGCCAGCCCGGGCGGCCGGCGCCCCACTTCGAATCCCACTTGCTCTCGGGCGGCTCGCTGGCCTTGGCGGATTTCCACAGCACGAAGTCGAGCGGGTCCTGCTTGGCATCGTTGGCGCTGACACGCTCGCCGGCGCGCAGGTCTTCCAGCGACTTGCCGGACAGCTTGCCGTAGCCGTCGAACTTGCGCACCGAGTAATTCACGTCGCCGTCGCTGGCCTGGTAGGCCAGGCCCTTCGCCTCGAGCTTGCCGATCATGTCGAGCATCTGCGGCACGTAGTCGGTGGCGCGCGGCTCGTAGTCGGGACGGATCACGCCCAGCGCGGCGGCATCCTCGTGCATGTACTGGATGAAGCGCGTGGTCAGCTCGCCGATGGTCTCGCCGTTCTCGACCGCGCGGCGGATGATCTTGTCGTCGATATCGGTGATGTTCTGCACATACGTCACCTCGTAGCCGGCGGCGCGCAGCCACCGGTGCACCATGTCAAACACCACCATCACGCGCGCGTGGCCGACGTGACAATAGTCGTACACGGTCATGCCGCACACATACATGCGGACCTTGCCGGGTTCGATTGGCACGAATGGCTGCTTCTCACGCGCGAGCGTGTTGTAGATGTTGAGGGGCTGCATGAAACGAAGTGAGTGGTGAGAGGAGTCTGCCGGTTCCACACGGCAGGCAGCGCGAACGCCGCTGCTGGCGCAATGCCGTCGCGCCCCATATCTTACCGGAAGGCGGTGCGCGAGTCGGACCCGCGGCCCGGCCGGCCGGCGCGCATGCACGTGCGCACGCACGTCGTGCATGAACACCGCACGGCTGGCCGCCGCGGCATCGCCTTCGTGCCGCACTTGCCGCTTTGCTAGAATGCCGCGGAGTATAACGGACCCGTCCTCAATGAGCCTGCCGCTGCCCTCCCCGCTTTCCGCTGCCCCTGCCGTCTCCGCTACGCGCACGCGCCGGCGCGGATCCCGCACCGTCCTGCCGCTGCTGGCCCTGGCCGCGGCGCTGGCAGGCCCCGCGTCCGCGCAGAATGGCCCGTTGTCGCTGGCGGTGCCGACCTCGCCGGTCGGCGGCATCCAGTCGACCGACCCTGGCATGGGCGAGGCCCAGCAAGCCGCCAACGCGCGCCGCTACGAGGACGCCATCAAAGGCTTCGACCGCGTGCTGGCCACCAACCCGCGCAATGCGCAGGCCCGCTTCCAGCGCGCCTGGGCGCTGGCCCAGGCGGGCCGCGAAGACGAGGCGATCCAGGCCTTCAGCGAGATGGCGCAGGACTTTCCCGAACTGCCCGAGCCGCACAACAACCTCGCGCTGCTCTATGCCAAGCGCGGCGACCTGAAGCGCGCCGAAGCCGAATTGCTGCTGGCCACCGAGGTCAAGCCCGCCTTCGCGGTCGGCTACACCAACCTGGGCGACGTCTACCGCCGCCTGGCCGAGCAGGCCTACACCGAAGCGCTGCGCCGCAATCCCGGCGATGCCCGCGCCAGTGCAGGCCTGCGCCAGCTGGCGCCGGCTTCCGCCGTGGCAGCGCCACCGAAGCCGGCCGCACCCGCGGCCACCGGCCGCAAGGCGGCGCCGGGAGGGCGCCAGTCGCCGGCCAGCGCCCCCGTGGCCAACTGACAGCATTCATCCGCAGGCCCGGCGCGGCATGCCCGGGCCGTGTCCATCCCGACTTACCGGAGTTCCCTTCATGATCCGTTCCCGTCGCATCGTCATTGCCGGCCTGGCCGCAGGCGCCCTCGCGCTGTCTTCGTTCAGCGCGCTGGCCCAGCAGAAGGCCGCCGAGCGCGTCCAGTTCGTCACCAGTGCCGGCAAGTTCACGGTCGAGCTCTATCCCGAGGCCGCGCCCAAGACCGTCGCGAACTTCCTGGAATATGTGAAGAGCGGCTTCTACAGTGGCACCATCTTCCACCGCGTGATCAACGGCTTCATGGTGCAGGGCGGCGGCTTCGACCGCGACATGAAGGAAAAGCCCACGCGTGCGCCGATCCCGCTGGAAGCCCGCAGCGGCCTGAAGAACAAGGCCGGCACGGTTGCCATGGCGCGCACCAGCAACCCGGATTCGGCCACCGCGCAGTTCTTCGTCAATGTGGTGGATAATCCGAATCTCGACTACCCGCAGCCGGACGGCAATGGCTATGCCGTCTTCGGCAAGGTGGTGGAAGGCATGGACACGATCGACAAGATCAAGGCCGTGCCGACCACGGCCTACGGCCCGATGCGCAATGTGCCGGCCGCGCCGATCGTGATCGAGTCGGCCACCGTCGTCAAATAATTACCGAACAGAGGAAACCGCCATGTCCAAGGTACAGCTGCAGACCAACAAGGGTGTGATCACCCTGGAACTCGACGCCGAAAAGGCCCCGAAAACGGTTGAGAACTTCCTGTCGTATGTCCGCAAGGGCCACTACGACAACACCATCTTCCACCGCGTGATCAAGAACTTCATGATCCAGGGCGGCGGCTTCGAGCCCGGCATGAAGCAGAAGGACACCGACGCCCCGATCGAGAATGAAGCCGGCAACGGCCTGAAGAACGACCGCTACACCGTGGCCATGGCGCGCACCAATGCGCCGCACTCGGCCACCGCGCAGTTCTTCATCAACGTGGTCGACAACGACTTCCTCAACTTCTCGTCGCCCACCCCGCAGGGCTTCGGCTATGCCGTGTTCGGCAAGGTCGTCGACGGCACCGACGTGGTCGAGCAGATCAAGGGCGTGCGCACCGGCAGCTCGGGCTTCCACCAGGACGTGCCGCTGGAAGACGTCGTGATCGAGAAGGCCGTCGTCGTCGAGTAAGCCGATGCCTGCCGATTGCGGTACCGTGCGCGCGCGCGTGCCGGCCTGCGTGCCGGCCTTTTTCTCCCGACACCACGCATGACCGCAATCTCCAACACGCCGGTGGCCGGTCCCCTCGAGGTACAGGCGCCGGCGTGGTTCATTTCAGACCTGCATCTGACGCCCGGCATGCCCCGCACGCTGGCAGCCTTCGAGCGCACGCTCGAGCGCGCCGCCGCGCAGGCGCGCGCGCTGTTCATCCTGGGCGACTTCTTTGAATTCTGGGTCGGCGACGAAGAAACCGAGGCGCCGTTCGCGCAACGCGTGGCGCTGGCGCTGCGCGCGCTGGCCGCGCGCGGCGTCGCGGTGTACCTGATGCACGGCAACCGCGACTTCCTGCTGGGCCGGCGCTTCGCCGGCGCCGCTGGCGCCACGCTGCTGCCCGACCCCACCATGATCGATTGCGCCGGCCAGCGCGTCGTGCTGAGCCACGGCGACATGCTGTGCATCGACGACGAACGCTACAACCGCTTTCGCCGCTGGACCCGCAAGCGCTGGGTGCAGCGCGTGTTCCTGGCGCTGCCGCTGCGCGCGCGCCTGGCGGTGGCCCGCAAGCTGCGCGCGGACAGCGAAGGCAACCGCGCCAGGCAGCGCAGCGCCGGCGCGGCGGTGCCGGTGGTCTATGGCGATGTGGCCCCCGCGGCGGCGGCCCAGTTGCTCGGCGCCGCCGGCGCGTCGCTGCTGGTCCATGGCCACACCCATCGCCCGGCACGCCATGAAGACGGCGCAGGCGTGCGCTGGGTGCTGACCGACTGGGACCTGGATGGCGCGCATCCGCGCGCGGCGGTGCTGCAGCTGGACCGTGACGGTTTCCGGCTGCTGCCGCAGACCGACTGAGCGGCGCCGCGGGCGAACAGCGCCGCCCATGCCTGCACGCCGTTACTTCATCAGCTTGCGCAGTTCGCTGGCATCGAACGGGTCGTTCGGGGTGTTCTCCAGGTGTTCGCCAAGCCGGTCGAGCGCGGCCAGCACGGCCTCGATGCGGTCATGCTGGAGCGCGGCATTGTCGATCAGGCTCTTGAGCGCCAGCGACACCGGGTCGTCCGCGTTGGGCGTGATGCCGTAGGCCGAAAACTCCTGCCTCGCGCCCTGCTGCACCGACGGCGCATCCGGCAGGATGATGCGGGCCGGAATGCCCACCGCGGTCGCCCCTGGCGGCACCGGCTTGAGCACCACCGCATTGGAGCCCACGCGCGCGCCGTCGCCGACCACGAATCCGCCCAGCACCTTGGCGCCCGCGCTGACCACCACGCCGACACCGAGGGTCGGATGCCGCTTCTGGCCCTTGTACAGCGACGTGCCGCCCAGCGTCACGCCCTGGTAGATGGTGCAGTCGTCGCCGATCTGCGCGGTCTCGCCGATGACCACGCCCATGCCGTGGTCGATGAACACGCGCCGGCCCAGCGTCGCCGCCGGATGGATCTCGATGCCGGTGAAAAAGCGCGACCAGTGCGAAATCCAGCGGCCCAGCCAGTGCCAGCCCGCGCGCCAGCACGCATGCGCCAGCCGGTGCAGCAGCACCGCGTGCAGGCCCGGATAGCAGGTCAGGACTTCCAGGCGGCTGCGCGCGGCGGGATCGCGCAGCATGATGGTGTCGATATCTTCCTTCAGGCGAGAGAACATCTTGGTCGTGTCGTGGTGCCGCGCCGTGCGCCACGACACGCGGGCCAGGGCCCGGGGCGGGGTCGCCGGCGCGGTCGGGGGCCGGTGAAGAGGATCAGGAGTGTAAGGGATTTGCCGGCCCGCCTTGCGGCGCCGGCGTTTGGCCCCTGATCCGCCAGGGACATTGCTGCGATGCTGCGATCAACATCGACCGGGCCTGCGCCCACCCGCGGCGGCAGGACGCCCGGCCACGCCGCCTCGGCATGCACCGGCCTGGTCCCACATCACATCGCTACGGGTTGCTGCCACAGTCCTTTGCTCCTGTCACCGGTCGGCCTGCGGGCCGGACTGGTTCTGCGCGGCAATCAGCATGTGCTTGGCGATGCCGCGCAGGATGTTCACTTCCTCGCGCTCGAGGCCGCTGCGCGCCAGCAGGCGGCGCAGCCGGGTCATCAGCTTGCGCGGGTTGGACGGATCGAGAAATCCGATCGCCTCCAGCCCGGTCTGCAGGTGGCCGAACATGGCCTCGACCTGCTCCGCCGTGGCCGGCTCGCCAGCATAGCCGATATTGGCGCCCGCGTCCGGGGCCGCCTCCAGCAGCGTCAGCCGCATCTCGTAGGCGACCAGCTGCACCGCCTGCGCCAGGTTCAGCGAGGCATAGGCGGGATTGGCGGGGATATGGGTCACGGCGTTGCAGCGCTCCACCACCGCGTTGGGCAGGCCATAGCGCTCGTTGCCGAACACGAACGCCACGTCGCCGCTGCCGGACAGGGTCTGGCGCGCACGCGCGGCGGCGGCGCGCGGCAGCTGCCGCGGCGGTCCGAACTCGCGTTGGCGCGCGGTCATGGCGACGGTCAACGCGGCCCCGGCCAGGGCCGCATCGACGTGGTCGACGATCACGGCGGCGGCCAGCACGTCGTCGGCGCCACTGGCCATGGCCACGGCATCGGGATGCCGCAGCACCTCGGGCTCGCGCGGCGAGACCAGCACCAGGCTGCCGAAGCCCATGGTCTTGATCGCCCGCGCCACCGAGCCGACGTTGCCGGGATGGCTGGTTTCGACCAGCACGAAGCGCACGCGGCCGAAGGCATCCCCGCCTGACGTGGGGGTGGCGGGCTGGCTCGTATCAATTGCCGGGTTCATATACAATTCGGGGTTCTTCTTTGGCGCGGCGCCAGGTTTATGCATGCGCGCGAGACGTTCGCGACACATTTGCGAAGGGTCCTGCAGCAAGGCCGGCGACGCCTCACGTTCTTCTACAATCCGTTGTGTTGTCAGCTGCCCATGAGCGGGCGAGCGGCGCTTTGGCGCCCCGCCGCGCGGTCGTGGCCGGCCTGGAGAGATTCATGCATCCGATGCTCAATATCGCCATCAAGGCGGCCCGCAAGGCGGGATCCATCATCAACCGCGCGTCGCTCGACGTCGATCTGGTGCGCGTCTCGCGCAAGCAACACAACGATTTCGTTACCGAGGTCGACCGCGCCGCCGAAGCCGCGATCATCGAGGTCCTGCGCACGGCCTACCCGGAACACGGCATTCTAGCGGAAGAATCCGGCCAGTCCTGGACCGAGGAAGAAGCCACCCATGAGTACACCTGGGTCATCGACCCGCTCGACGGCACCACCAACTTCATCCACGGCTTCCCGCAATACGCGGTCTCGATCGCCCAGCTGCACCGCGGCACGCCGGTGCAGGCGGTGGTCTACGACCCGACCCGCGACGAGCTGTTCACCGCTTCCAAGGGTGCCGGCGCCTTCCTCAACAACCGCCGCATCCGCGTCACCCGCCGCGACAAGCTGGCCGACTGCCTGATCGGCACCGGCTTCCCCTTCCGCGACCTGGAGGGCGTGGAGGAATACCTCGAGATCTTCGCGCTGATGACGCGCAGCTGCGCCGGCCTGCGCCGCCCGGGCGCCGCCGCACTGGACCTGGCCTACGTCGCCTGCGGCCGCCTCGACGGCTTCTTCGAGCGCGGCCTGCAGCCGTGGGACATGGCCGCCGGCATGCTGCTGATCACCGAGTCGGGCGGCCTGGTTGGCAACTACGCCGGCGAGCCGCGCCAGCTGGAACAAGGCGAAGTGCTGGCGGGCAACCCCAAGGCCTTTGCCCAGATGGTGCGCCTGCTGTCGCCGTACTCGCTGGACAACGCCAAGCCCACCGCCGCCTGACCCCGGCAGATGGCCTGAGCGGCCATGCAAGCACGCCCGCCGCACCCCGGCGGGCGTTTGTTTTTTCCCGGCCGCACGCCGGTGCGCCCCGCGTGCGGCTTCGTCTCATACCCCGGCGAGCCATGATCCTGGTCAAGGCCGCGCCGCCCTGCGCTCACCAGAATGAATCCATGCGCCACGCCATGTGCGCGCGGATCCAGCCACAGGAGAGCCAGCATGTTTCCCGAGTACCGCGAACAGATCACCGCCCTCAAAACGCAGGACGCCCGCTTTGCGCGGCTGTTCCACCGCCACAATACGCTCGACCAGGAAATCCATAACATGGAGGCGGGCCTGGTGCCGGCGTCCACCTTCGAGATCGAGCGGCTGAAAAAGGAGAAGCTGCTGCTCAAGGACCAGCTCTACCAGATCCTGCGCCGCGCCACCGCCTGACCGGAGGCGCGCAGATGACCGATCGCGACACCCTCCCCACCCGCATCCCCACCCGTACCACCACCACACGGCCGCGCGCCACCGCCAGGGGCGATGTGCTGCCCACCCGTTCGGCGCTGTCGGCGCAGCGCAATGAAGTCGACAGCGCCGTCGAAGCCGCGGTGCAACTCGCGGCAAGCGGCATGCAGGACATCCTCGCCTGCCAGGCCGGCGATGGCGCCGGCATGCTGGGCGCCGTCCGCACCCTGCTCGACGGCCTGGCGCCGGACGAGGCCGCGCAACTGCGCAGCCTGATTCTCGAGGGCGACCCCGCCGCCTGGCAGGCCGGCCGCCAGCGCCACCCGGACGATGAGCTGTCCGCCGGCTGGCGCGAAGGCGCGTACCCGTACCAGAACCTGATGTCGCGGCGCAATTACGAGAAGCAGAAGTACCGCCTGCAGGTCGAACTGCTCAAGTTCCAGGCCTGGGTGCGCGAGACCGGCCAGCGCGTGGTGATCCTGTTCGAAGGCCGCGACGCCGCCGGCAAGGGCGGCACCATCAAACGCTTCATGGAACACATGAACCCGCGCGGCGCCCGTGTGGTGGCCCTGGAAAAGCCCACCGAGGCCGAGCGCGGGCAATGGTATTTCCAGCGCTACGTGCAGCACCTGCCGTCCGCTGGCGAGATCGTGCTGTTCGACCGTTCCTGGTACAACCGCGCCGGCGTCGAACACGTGATGGGCTTCTGCTCGACCCGCGAATACCAGGACTTCCTGCAGCAGGCGCCCGACTTCGAGCGGCACCTGGTGCGCAGCGGCATCCACCTGTTCAAGTTCTGGTTCTCGGTCAGCCAGAAGGAGCAGCGCCGGCGCTTCCGCGAGCGCGAGATCCATCCACTCAAGCAATGGAAGCTCAGCCCGGTCGACGTCGCCTCGCTCGACAAATGGGACGACTACACCCGTGCCAAGGAAGCCATGTTCGCGCATACCGATACCGCCGATGCGCCATGGACGGTGATCCGCTCCGATTGCAAGAAGCGCGCGCGGCTCAATGCGCTGCGCTACATCCTGTCGCGCTTTCCCTATGCCAACCGCGACACCACCGCCATCGGCCAGCCGGATCCGCTGATCGTCGGGCGCGCGCTGGCCAACTGAGCGTGGCAAGACCGGGCTCCGCCCTCGTGTGCCCGGCTCGCGCCATTCGCTTCACACAACAACTGAAAAAGGACCCCATGTTCAAGCACATCCTGCTCCCCGTCGACGGCTCGGAGCTGTCGCACCAGGCCGTCTCCGCCGGCATCCAGTTCGCCCGCACCGCCGGGGCACGGCTCACGCCCTACATGTGCGTGGAGAGCTATCCCTATGTGCTTACCAGCGACAGCTCGCACGAAAAGCGGGACGCCTACCAGCAGCGCGTCGAAGCCGAGGCGCGCCAGGAACTGGCCAAGGTCGAGTCCGCGGCCGCGCTGGCCGGCGTGCCATGCAGCGGCCACGTCTCCAGCGCTTCGGCGCCGTACCAGGGCATCATCCATGCCGCCCGGGACCTGGGCTGCGATGTCATCTTCATGGCCTCGCACGGCCGGCGCGGACTCAGCGGCCTGCTGCTCGGCAGCGAAACGCAGAAAGTGCTGACCCATAGCAACATCCCGGTGCTGGTGTTCCGCTGATCCAGCACCCGCGCAGCGCGGCTGCGCCGCTTCGGCGGCAGCACCGTGCTGTACCATATCGCCCATATTCGAAAACGCCCCTTCGTGCCGCGGCCACAGGCCGCCGGAGCAGCGCCCGGCCCGCCCCCGCGGGGGCGCTTTTCTTGGCACGCAAGGTGCGTTCGGCGCGGATCGGGCGGCACGACGCAGGCCCACCGCCAGACAGGCTAAATGGCAATGGGATTGCAGAAGAAAACCGACCCTGAACAGGCACAGGCAGACGCCGCAGGCAGCCGCCACACGCCCATGATGCAGCAATATTTGCGCATCAAGGGGGACCACCCCGAAACCCTGCTGTTCTACCGCATGGGTGACTTCTATGAACTTTTCCATGACGATGCCGAGAAGGCCGCGCGCCTGCTCGACATCACGCTGACCGCGCGCGGCGCGTCGAATGGCGTGCCGATCCGCATGGCCGGTATCCCCTTCCATTCGGCCGACCAGTATCTGGCACGGTTGGTAAAGCTTGGCGAGTCGGTGGCGATCTGCGAGCAGATCGGCGACCCCGCCACCAGCAAGGGGCCGGTGGAGCGCAAGGTGGTGCGCATCGTCACCCCCGGCACGCTGACCGATGCCGCGCTGCTGCCGGACAAGGCCGATACCTTCCTGATGGCCGTGCACCAGCAGACCACGCGCCGCGGCGTCAGCAAGACCGGCCTGGCGTGGCTGAACCTGGCCAGCGGCGAGCTGCGCCTGATGGAATGCGAAGCGGCGCTGCTGGGCCGCGAGCTGGAGCGCATTCGCCCGGCCGAGCTTTTGTATGCGGATGGCATTGACCTGCCCGCGCTGGCTTGCGCACGAACCCGCCTGCCGGAATGGCATTTCGACCAGGACGCCGGCACGCGCCGGCTGCGCGAGCAGTTGGGCGTGGCCAGCCTGGAACCGTTCGGCTGTGCCGGCCTGGGGGCCGCGCTGGGCGCGGCGGGCGCGCTGCTGAACTACGCCGCCACCACCCAAGGGCAGTCGCTGCGCCATGTGCAGGGCGTGAAGGTCGAGCGCGAATCGGAGTACGTCGGACTGGATTCCGCCACCCGGCGTAACCTGGAACTGACCGAAACGCTGCGCGGCGGCGAGTCGCCGACGCTGTTCTCGCTGCTGGACACCTGCTGCACCGCCATGGGCAGCCGCGCGCTGCGCCACTGGCTGCACCACCCGCTGCGCGACCCGGCCGTGCCGCAGGCACGCCAGCAGGCCATCGGCGTGCTGATCGACCAGGGCACCGACGCGCTGCGCGGGGCGCTGCGCCGGCTGGCCGACGTCGAGCGCATCACCTCGCGGCTGGCGCTGCTCAATGCGCGCCCGCGCGACCTGTCGTCGCTGCGCGACACGCTGCGCGCGCTGCCCGAGGTGCAGGCCTGCCTGCGCGACGACCAGGGCAGCATGCTGCTGGCGCAGACCCTGCAGGACCTGGCCGTGCCGCAGGACTGCCTGGACCTGCTGGTGCGCGCCGTGGCCGAAGAGCCCGCCACCGTGGTGCGCGACGGCGGCGTGATCGCGCGCGGCTTCGATGCCGAGCTCGACGAGCTGCGCGATATCTCCGAAAACTGCGGCCAGTTCCTGATCGACCTGGAAGCGCGCGAGCGCGCGCGCACCGGCATTGCCAACCTGCGCGTCGAATTCAACCGCGTGCATGGCTTCTACATCGAGGTCACCAACGGCCAGGCCGACAAGGTGCCCGACGACTACCGGCGCCGCCAGACCCTGAAGAACGCCGAGCGCTACATCACTCCCGAGCTGAAGGCCTTCGAGGACAAGGCCTTGTCGGCGCAGGACCGGGCGCTGGCGCGCGAAAAGCAGCTGTACGAAGGCCTGCTGCAGGCACTGCTGCCGCATATCGCCGAGCTGCAGCGCGTGGCCGCCGCGCTGGCGCGGCTGGACGTGCTGGCGGCCCTGGCAGAGCGCGCACAGACACTGGACTGGTCGGCGCCGGAGCGCGTCGCCGAGAACGTGGTCGATATCGTGCAGGGCCGCCATCCGGTGGTCGAGGGCCAGCTCGCGGCGGAGTCGGTGGCGTTCATCGCCAACGACTGCCAGCTCAACGAGGCGCGCAAGCTGTTGCTGATCACCGGCCCGAACATGGGCGGTAAATCGACCTTCATGCGCCAGACCGCGCTGATCGTGCTGCTGGCCTGCGTCGGCGCCTATGTGCCGGCGCGGCGCGCGGTGATCGGACCGATCGACCGCATCTTTACCCGCATCGGCGCCGCCGACGACCTGGCCGGCGGGCGCTCGACCTTCATGGTCGAGATGACCGAGGCCGCCGGCATCCTGCATCACGCCACTCCGGCATCGCTGGTGCTGATGGACGAGATCGGCCGCGGCACCTCGACCTTCGACGGCCTGGCGCTGGCGTGGGCGATTGCGCGCCACCTGCTGTCGCACAACCGCAGCCATACCCTGTTCGCCACGCACTACTTCGAACTGACGCAGCTGCCGCAGGAGTTTCCGCAGGCGGCCAACGTGCACCTGTCGGCGGTCGAGCATGGCGATGGCATCGTGTTCCTGCACGCGGTGCAGGACGGCCCGGCCAGCCAGAGCTACGGCCTGCAGGTGGCGCAACTGGCGGGCGTGCCGCAGCCGGTAATCCGCGCCGCGCGCAAGCACCTGGCCTGGCTGGAGCAGCAATCCGCCGACGCTACGCCTACGCCGCAGCTTGACCTGTTCGCCGCGCCGCCGACGCCGGACGGCGACGACGCCTGGGATGACGACGCTGCCGCCACCGCCGCCTCCGCCCCCGCGTCGGCGCCCGAGCAGGCAGCCGTGATCGACGCGCTGGCCGATATGGATCCGGACACGCTGACGCCGCGCGCGGCGCTGGAGGCGCTATACCGGCTCAAGGCGCTGGCGGGCGAGGCGGTCGATACGGCATGAAGGCGCTGCCCCGGGCCCTGCCGAGCCTGCTGCTGCCATGGCTGTGCCTGGCCGCCATGGCGGCGGCCGCACCGCACGCGCTGGCGGCGCGGGCGCCGGCCAAGCCGCAGGTGGTGCGAGTCGCGCTGATCGCCGACCTGCCGCAATGGCCAGCCGCGGAAGCCAGCCTGGCGACGCTGCTCGACCACTTCGCCGAGCGCAAGCTGAACCTTGTGATCCACGCCGGCGGCATCAAGGGCGATACGGAGTCATGCAGCGACGCCGTGCTCGGCAGCCGCCAGCAGTTGCTGAACCAGTCGCCGCTGCCGCTGATCTACGTGCCGGGCGAAACCGACTGGTCCGAGTGCCGGCTGCCGGTCAACGGCAGCTTCGACCCGGTCGAGCGGCTGAGCCGGCTGCGCGAACTGTTCTTTCCGGAAGACGCCACGCTCGGACGGCAGACGCGGCCGCTGGTGCGGCAATCGGACCAGGCGCTGTTCCGCAGCTTCCGCGAGAACATGCGCATCAGTGTCGGCGACGTGCTGATCGTCGGCCTCAACGTGCCGGGCGACAACAACCACTACCGCGACGAAGGCGGCCGCAACAGCGAATTCGAGGACCGGCGCGAAGCCAACCGGCAGTGGCTCGCGCGGGCGTTCTCGGTGGCGCGCCAGCGCGACCTGAACGGCATCGTGGTGGTGGCCCATGCCGATCCGCATTTCGCCAACGGCTGGGAGAAGAAAGGACGGCCCACGCTGCTCGACGGCTTCATGCGCCATCGCACGCGCGATGGCTACCTGGAATTCAAGCGGCAGCTGCGCGACCTGAGCGCGCGCTTCAACGGCCAGGTGTTGCTTGTGCACGCCGCCGGCAGCGGCGCCGACAGCGGCTTCGGCATCGACAAGCCGCTGCGCGACGCGGCCGGAAAGGTGCTGCAGAACTTCACGCGCGTGTCGCTGCCGGCCAGCTCGATTTCGCAATGGGCCGAGTTGGTAATCACGCCCGCCGCGGCGTCGCCGTTCGCGGTGGTGCTGAAGGACGCCCCGGCACCGAACTGACGCGCGCGCCAAAGCAACGCACCCAAAGCAAAGAAGCCGGCAACGGCCGGCTTCCTGGTGACAGCACTGCAGGCGAACGCTCAGTGCAGCGTGCGCGGGGTATCGTCGTCCTCGTCTTCGTCCACCACTTCGACGCCCGAGGCGCCGTGGGCGTGGCCATGCTCGACTTCCTCGGCGGTGGCTTCGCGCACTTCCGAAACCTTCAGCCAGAAGCGCAGCGCCATGCCGGCCAGCGGATGGTTGCCGTCCAGCACGACCTTGTCCTCGGCCACGTCGGTCACGGTGTAGATGACGGAGTCTTCTTCGTCGCCGTCCTCGGGCATGCCTTCGAACTGCATGCCGACTTCGAGCGGCTCGGGGAAGCGGTTGCGCGGCTCGACCTTTACCAGGTCGGCATCGTAGTCGCCGAACGCGTCTTCCGGCTCCAGCTGCAACTGGGTCTCGAAGCCGGTGTCATGGCCGTCGAGCGCTTCCTCGATCTTGGGGAACGTGCCATCATAGCCGCCGTGCAAATAGACCATGGCTTCATCTGACTCCTCGATCAGATTGCCTTGCGCGTCCGATAGCTTGTACATCACGGACACCACCGTGTTCTTAGCGATTTTCAATTCTTGACTCCATGAACGATTCCGCATTATACGCGCAGGCCCTGCCCCCTGGCCCCGTCGATCCAGACACTCCGCTCGACCTGCTTGGTGGCATGACGCCTGCTGCATTCATGCGGGATGTCTGGCATCGCAAGCCCTTGCTCATTCGACAGGCGGTGCCGGGAATTGTGCCGCCGGTGTCGCGCGATGCGCTTTTCGATCTCGCCGATCGCGACGATGTCGAATCGCGCCTGGTGACGCACTTCCGCAACCGCTGGAAGCTCGCGCATGGTCCATTTGCGCGCGAAAACCTCCCCGGCGTCAAGACCCGCCAGTGGACGCTGCTGGTGCAGGGCGTCAACCTGCACGATGCCGCCGCGGCGGAACTGATGGGCCGCTTCCGCTTTGTGCCCGATGCGCGCCTCGACGACGTGATGGTCAGCTACGCCACCGATGGCGGCGGCGTGGGCCCGCACTTCGACTCGTACGACGTGTTCCTGCTGCAAGTCTCGGGCCGACGCCGCTGGCGCATTTCGTCACAGACCAGCCTCGAGCTGATCCCTGAGATGCCGCTGAAGATTCTTGCCGACTTCAGCGCTGAACAGGAATGGGTGCTGGAACCGGGCGACATGCTGTACCTGCCGCCGCAATATGCGCACGATGGTATTGCCGAAGGCGAATGCATGACCTGCTCGATCGGTTTCCGCGCGCCCGCCTATCGCGAATTGGCCGGACACTTCCTGGCATGGCTGTCAGAAACTGTGGAAGACAACGAGGATCTCGGCGGCCGTTATGCCGATGCCGGCGAGCGCGCCGCGACGCGTCCCGCGCAATTGCCGGCGGGCATGGCCAAAGCGGTGGCGGAACGGCTCAAGGCACTGCAATGGAACAGCCAGATGGTCTCGGAATTCCTCGGCAGCCATCTGTCCGAGCCCAAACCTGGCGTTGAATTTGCAGAGATCGCTGACATGCCGTTGCGCCGTTATGCGACACTGGCGTCCCGGCATGGGGTGGTGCTGGCACCGGCATCGATTGCGCTTTACGACCGGGCCAATTTCTTCCTGAACGGAGAAGCCTACGAGCCGCCGGCCGAATTGATGCCGTGGCTGAAGAAGTTGGCCGATAATCGGCAGCTTAGTGCGCAGGAGGTCGAGAACTGTGCCGATCTGCCCGATTTGATGGAAACCTTCCATCACTGGACCCTGGAAGGATGGTTGCAATTGGGGCCGCGGCTGTAATAATGCGTAACATTGCGAATCAGCAAATTTCGGCGCTACACAAGCCGGGAAAACGCGGATATAATCGTTGGCTGGCTAGTACTGTGGACCACTGCATATGTCGGCACCCGGGAGGGCCTAATTTTGCAGTTCAAGAGCGATAATTACCGGTAATTATTCATCGCCTGTTTTTCGTTATTACAAGTTAAAGGACGAACAATGAAGAAGTCTCTCCTGATCGCATCGCTGCTGGCCGCTGTTGCTCTCGCTGCTTGCGGCAAGAAGGAAGAAGCTGCCGCCCCGGCCGCTGACACGGCTGCTCCGGCTGCTACCGCTCCTGCTGCTGAAGCTTCGGCTCCGGCTGCTGAAGCCCCGGTCGCTCCGGCTGCTGACGCTTCGGCCCCGGCTGCTGACGCCTCGGCTCCGGCTGCTGACGCTTCGGCTCCGGCCGCCAAGCAGTAATCGGTTTCTGACCGATAAAAAAACCGGCCTTCGGGCCGGTTTTTGTTTTTGGGGCGCGCCCTCGCGCGGTCCCTGCAGCCACGGGCCTCAGGCCCGCACCGCCTGCCACGCCAGGCCTTCGTCCTGGTCCGCCACCAGCACTTCGCTCGGCCTTGCGCCCAGCGCCGCCGCCAGCGCCCCGGTGGCCAGTTCACGCGTATTGTTCTGCTTGCTCAGGTGGGCCGCCACCACGCGGTTCAGGCCATCATGGGCTACCTGCGCCAGGATGCTGGCCGCGACTTCATTGGCCAGGTGGCCGAAGTCGCCGCCGATGCGCCGCTTGAGCGAGGCCGGGTAGACCGAATTGCGCAGCATCTCGCGGTCATGATTGCATTCGAGCACCAGCGCATCGACGCCCGCCAGGCGCGCGGTCACGTAAGGCGTTTCCATGCCCGTATCGGTTAGCACACCCAGCCGTGCCTGCCCGTCCGACAGCACGAACTGCACCGGCTCGCGCGCGTCGTGCGGCACGGTGTAGGGCAGCACCTGCAGGCCGCCGATGGCGAAGCCATGGTCGGCACAGCAGACCCGCACGTCGGCCACGTCGGCGCCGCGCAGGTGCGAGGTGGCCAGCCAGGTGCCGTGGCTGGCATAGACCGTCAGGCGATGGCGCGCGGCAAAGGCATAGGCCGAACCGACATGGTCGCCATGCTCGTGCGTGACCAGCACGGCGTCGAGCTGGTCCGGCGTGACGCCCAGGCGCTCCAGGCGCCGGGCGGTCTCGCGGATGCCGAAGCCGCAGTCCAGCAGCACGCGCGTAGTGGTGGTGTCTTCGCGGGATTCGATCAGCAGCGAGTTGCCCTCGCTGCCGCTGCCGAGGAAGGCGAAGCGCATCATGGCCGCGCCCTCCCCGCCAGGCACCGGCCAGGACGGCCGGCTGGCAAGCCAGCACTCATGCGCCGGCTCAGTGCAGTTGCTCGTCGAGCAGCGACAGGATGCGCTTGCCGACTTCGCCGTTCTCCGGCTGGCCGGCATCGTTGAGCACTGTCACCAGCGTGCCGCTGCCCGTGCCCTTGAGCGAGACGCGGTACTTCTTGGCGGTCTTGGGATCGTCCGGCTTGGTGAACAGCTTGGAGAAGAAGCCGCGGTTGTCGACCGTGTTGCGCGGGTCGACATAGCGCACGTAATACAGCCCTTGCGCGCGATCGCGATCTTCGACGGTGAAGTTGACGCGGTCCAGCGACAGCCCCACCGAGCGCCAGGCGCGGTCGAACGGCTCGGGCAGCTGCAGCGCCGGGGCGCCATTGACCTGGGCCAGGTACGACTTGTTCGGCGTGGCACCGTCGGCGCCGGCAGCGGCCCCCGCGGCGGCCGTGGTGCCGGCGGCAGCGCCCGCCGCCGCGGCGGTATTGCCGGCCGGCGTCGGGTTCTTGGCCATGCGGTCGGCCTGCTCCTTCTGCACGCCCAGGCGCTGGGCCAGGCGCGACAGGAACTCGGCTTCCAGCTCGGGATCGGCCGGGCGCGGGGTCCACACCGTGCTCGACTTGTCGATGCCGGTCAGCTGTTCCTGCGCGCCACGGTGGCTGATGAAGACTTCCAGCGTGCCGTTCTGCGCGCGCTCAACGCGGGTACGGAACTTGTCGCGCTCGGAGGTGGAGTACAGGCCGTCGAACACCTTGCCGATGGTATTGCGGATGATGTCCTGCGGGATCTTGGCGCGGTTCTCGGCCCAGTCGGTTTCCATGATGCCGGTCTCGGGCGAGTCCTGCACCAGCAGGAAACCGCTTTCCTGCCAGAAGCCGCGCAGTTGCTGCCACAGCTGGTCGCCGCGCATGCCGTTGCTGATCACCAGCCAGCGCTGGTTGCCGTCGCGCTCCATGCGGATGCCCTGCGCCGACGGCAGTACGTTCTCGGTCGGCGATTGCTCGCGCACCTTGGTGGCCTGGCTGTAGGTCGACAGCGTCGAGGTGCCGTTGGCATCGGGCACCGAATAGCGCCGGTCGCCTTCCAGCTTGGTCAGGTCGGGCGGCACGTCTAGCGTGGGCGTGCGCTTCGAGGCCGACGACTTGTAGTCGATCTTGTCGGGCTGCATGGCCTCGTTGAGGCTGCTGCAGCCGGTCAGCACACCGGCAGCAAGCACGGGCACAACCAGGGCGGCGCGGCGGACTTGCGTCGCGCCGCGGCGGTTAAGCTTCAGTTTCATTGACACGCAATCCTAGTAGATAAGGCGGACAGCAGGACGCCGCGGAAAATCAGGCCAGCAGGCCGGCGGCGGCCAGTGCCTTGCGTACGTAGTCGTGGTTGCCCTCGGACAGCGGGGTCAGCGGCAGGCGGATACCGCCTGCCATCTTGCCCATCTGCTGGAGCGCCCACTTCACCGGGATCGGATTGGCTTCGATGAACATGGCCTGGTTCAGCCCGATCAGTTCCATATGCAGGCGGCGCGCGGTCACGACGTCGCCCTTCAGTGCCGCCGCGCACATCTCGTGCATCTTGCGCGGCGCCACGTTCGCGGTCACCGAGATATTGCCGTGGCCGCCCAGCAGGATCAGCGCCACCGCGGTGGGATCGTCGCCGCTGTAGATGGCGAAGCCTTCCGGTGCGCCCTTGATCAGCTGCGCGGCACGGTCGATATTGCCGGTCGCTTCCTTGACGCCGACGATGCCCGGCACCTGCGCCAGGCGCAGGATGGTCTCGTTGTTCATGTCCGCGACCGTGCGGCCGGGGACGTTGTACAGCAGCACCGGCAGGTCCACCGCCTCGGCGATGGTGCGGAAATGCCGGTACATGCCTTCCTGGGTCGGCTTGTTGTAGTACGGCACGACCTGCAGCGAGGCATCGGCCCCCACCTTCTTGGCGAAGGCGGTCAGCTCGATGGCTTCCTTGGTGGAATTGCCGCCGGTCCCCGCGATGATCGGGATGCGCTTGCCGGCCTGTTCGACGGCAACGCGGATCAGTTCGCAGTGCTCCTCGACGGTCACCGTCGGGGACTCGCCGGTGGTGCCCACGATCACGATGGCGTCGGTGCCTTCGGCAACGTGCCAGTCGACCAGTGCGCGCAGGGCCGGGAAGTCCAGGCTGCCGTCCTCTTGCATCGGGGTGACGATGGCAACGATGCTGCCGGTAATCTGTGTCATAACGTTAGGGAATTCGGGATGCGAATAACGGGATTGTACCGGAACCGCAGGCCGCTTCGACCGCTGCCCGGACAGGGGTTGATACCAACTGTTTCAACGCATGCGGCGCCGTTTGCGCCGACAGCGCGACGCGCCGCTCAGGGATCGAGCCGGTAGCGTGGCGGCGCGGCCGCACCAGCCGCAGGCGCCGCCTCGCGCACCGCACATAGGCGCTGCACGAAGGCTGTTTTCGGCACTTCGACCACGCCATCCTCGTACGCCACCACGCGCAACCCATGCGCGTGCGCGACCTCGAGCAGCTCGCCCGGGCGCAGCAGGAAATCCGGCCGCGACGGTTTGCCCACGGTCTCGTTGCCGGCGGCGAAGGTTTCGTAGATCCAGTACCCGCCCGGCGCCAGCGCGGCCGCCAGGTGCGGCCACAGCGGCCGGTGCAGGTAGTTGGCGACGACGATGGCGTCGAACGGCGCCTCGCCGGCCAGCGGCCAGCCGCCCTGCTCCAGGTCGGCCACGCGCCCGATCACGCCGGGCCGGCCGTGCAGGCCGGCGATGGCGTCGGCATCGCGGTCGACCGCCAGCACCCGGTGGCCGCGCGCGGCCAGCCAGGCGGCATGGCGGCCGCCGCCGCAGGCCAGGTCCAGCACCCGCGCGCCCGGGCGCAGCAGATGGGCCCAGCGCGTGACCCAGGCGGAGGGCGCGGCAATGCCGGCGTGCGACAACAGTGTCATGGCAGCCCCCGTCAATTGAGCAGCATCACGATCGGGCGCAGCAGCAGCTCGATCAGGGACATCAGCACATTGACCACCGGCGTCATCCAGATGGTGGTGATCACCCCCGCGGCCACCAGCGCCAGCACCACGAAAATGCCGTACGGCTCGATGCGCGACACCGCGCGCGCAATGCCCTGCGGCAGCAGCGCGGTCAGCACCCGGCCGCCATCCAGCGGCGGCACCGGGAACAGGTTGAAGGCCGCCACCACCAGGTTGACGCGCACGCCGGCCAGCGCCATCTCGCCGAAAAACGGCTCGCGCACGCCGCCCCAGGTCAGCCCGATCGCCAGCAGCACCCACACGAAGGCCTGCACCACGTTGCTGGCCGGGCCCGCCAGCGCTACCCACATGCCATGCCAGCGCGGGTTGCGCAGGCGCTCGAACACCACCGGCACCGGCTTGGCGTAGCCGAACACGAACTGGCCGCTGGTCATGATGTACAGCAGCAGCGGCACGGCAATGGTGCCGATCGGGTCGATATGGCGAATCGGGTTCAGGCTGACGCGCCCGAGGGCATAGGCGGTGCTGTCGCCGAACAGCTTGGCCACGTAGCCGTGCGAAGCCTCATGCAGCGTGATGGCGAACAGCACCGGCAGGGCATAGACCGCGAAGGTCTGGATAAGGGAGGAATCCATGAGCGCTATTGTAGCGGCCCGCCGGCGCCCGGGCGCACGCTGATGCACCCGACCGAAGGCGCGGCGGCGCCGCGGGTCAGAGGCCGAAGCGGGCGATGTCGCCGCGGCCGGCGCGGACCAGTTCGGGCTCGCCGCCAGTCAGGTCGATCACCGTGGTCGGCTGCGCGGGGGCCGGCCCGCCGTCCACCACCAGGTCGAGCTGTTTTTCCAGCCGCGCCCGGATCTGCGCCGGATCGTTGAGCGGTGCTTCGTCGCCCGGCAGCTGCAGCGTCGCCGAGATCAGCGGCTCGCCGGTCTCGCCCAGCAGCGCCAGCGGGATGGCATGCTCGGGCACGCGCACGCCGATGGTCTTGCGCGCCGGGTGCGACAGCCGCCGTGGCACCTCTTTGGTCGCCTCCAGGATGAACACGTACGGGCCCGGCGTGGCGCCCTTGAGCCAGCGGTACTGGCGGTTGTCGACGCGGGCAAAGTTGCCGAGCTCGGACAGGTCGCGGCACATCAGCGTCAGGTGGTGGCGGTCGTCGATGCCGCGCAGCCGGCGCAGGCGCTCGACCGCGGCCTTGTCGTCGAGCCGGCACGCCAGCGCATAGCTGGAGTCGGTCGGCAGCGCCACCAGCCCGCCCTTCTGCAGGATCTGGGCGGCCTGCTTGAGCAGGCGCGACTGCGGGTTGAGCGGATGGATCTCGAAGTACTGGGACATGGGCCAGGGAGCGGAGTCGGATGGAATGGAGCGGCATCCGGGGGCTGGCCCCGGCCAGGCGGGGCGCCTACCAGTCGTGCCAGACCGGCGTGACCGTGGGCGGCAGCGGCGGCAGCGTGCCGAGTTCCACCCGGCCCTCGCCGGGCCCGTGGAAGTCCGTGCCGCGCGAAGCGAGCAAGCCGTAGTGCCGCGCCACCTCGGCGTAGCGGCGGTACTGGTCGGGCGTATGGCTGCCGGTCACCACCTCGACCGCGCCGCCGCCCAGTGCCGTGAATTCATCGAACAGCGCGTCGTGCTGGGTGTCGGTGTAGTGGTAGCGGCCCGGGTGCGCCATCACCGCGATGCCGCCGGCGGTGCGGATCCAGCCCACCGCCTCGGCCAGGCTGGCCCAGCGGTGGCCGACATAGCCCGGACGCCCTTCCGACAGGTACTCGCTGAAGACATCGCCGATGCTGGCGCAGCGGCCCTGGTCGACCAGCCAGCGCGCGAAATGCGTGCGCGAGATCAGGTCCGGGTTGCCCACGTACTGCAGGGCCCCTTCATAGGCACCGTCGATGCCCACCCTGGCCAGCGCATCGGCGATATCGCGCGCGCGGCGTGCGCGACCCGAGCGGGTCTCGGTCAGGCCATCGATCAGTTCCGGGCAGAACGGGTCGATCTGCAGCCCGACGATATGCACGGTCTGCCCGGCCCAGGTCACCGAGATCTCGACGCCCGGCACATAGCGCATGCCGAATTCCTCCGCGGCGGCGCGTGCCTCGGCCTGCCCGCCCAGCTCGTCGTGGTCGGTCAGCGCCCAGAACGCAACCCCCGCGTCGCGGGCGATCTGCGCCACGGCGCGCGGCGCAAGCGTGCCGTCGGAAACGGTGGAATGGCAATGCAGGTCGGCATTGATGGCGTGGGCGTTTTGCATGTGGCAATTCTACTCCCGTCGCCCCTGGGCTGCGCGGCGGCACCGCCCCCGGGCCGGCCAGGCAAAGCCATGCCGGCAACGCTGGCGTCGGCGGAAAGGCGGCGGCTGCGGGGTATAGTCGGGCTTTGCATCGTCGATTCGCGGGCACCTGGCGTGCCTGCCATGCCCCATGTCCACCGCTACTCCAGCCACCGCTCCCGCCACCGCCCCGGTCACCAGCACCGATGTCCTGATCGTCGGTGCCGGCCCGGTCGGCCTGTTCGCCGCGTTCCAGGCCGGCGTGCTCGGCCTTAAATGTGAACTGATCGATGTGCTCGACCGCGCCGGCGGCCAGTGCACCGAGCTGTATCCGGAAAAACCGATCTACGACATTCCCGCCGTGCCCGGATGCCTGGCACAGGACCTGGTGGACCGGCTGCTGGAGCAATGCGCCCCGTTCGACTTCCCGATGCACTTCGGCCAGCGCGCCGAAAGCGTCGCCGAAATCCCGGCGCCAGTAGCGCCGGAAGGCCATGCCGGGCACGAGCGCCTGCTGGTGACGACCGACGGCGGCAAGCGCTTCGATGTGGCCGCGGTGCTGGTCTGCGCCGGCGCGGGCGCGTTCGCGCCGCAGCGCGTGTCGCTGCCCGAGGCGCCGGCGCTGGAGGGCCGCCACGTGCACTACGCCGTGCGCGATGTCTCGCACTTCGCCGGCAAGCGCGTGATCGTCGCCGGCGGCGGCGACTCGGCGCTGGACTGGGCGCTGGCGCTGCGCAAGGTCGCCGCGCGCGTGACGCTGCTGCACCGGCGCGAGGGCTTCCGCGCCGCCGACGGCACCGTCGCCGAGATGCGCCGCGCGGTGGCCGAGGGCGAGATGGACTTCGTGGTCGGCATGCTGGGCGCATTGCGCACCGAAGGTGCGGACGGCGGCCTCAGCGAAGTCGAAATCCGTACCCGCGACGGCAGCACCGTGCTGCCCGCCGAGGAACTGGTGGCGCTGTACGGGCTGGTGTCCGAGCCCGGCCCGATCGCGCAGTGGGATATGGATATGCGCGCCGGCCGCGTCCTGGTCGACACCACCACTTACGAAAGCTCGCGCCGCGGCATCTTCGCCGCCGGCGATATCGCGTTCTATCCCAACAAGCAGAAGCTGATCCTGTCGGGATTCCACGAGGCCGCGCTGGCGCTACGCAAGGCTTACCACTACGCGTTCCCGGAAAAGGCGCTGGTGCACGTGCACACCAGCAACAACGCCGCGCTGAAGGAAAAGCTCACCCACGCCTGAAGCCTGCACTGCCGCGGGCGCGGGTATCACCGGCCCACACAGAACGATTCCACCAGTTCCGCCACGGCCGCGGGCTGGTCGTGGTGCAGCATGTGGCCGGCGTCCTCCACCACCGCCTCGCGGAAGTCGCGGAAGGCGCGGAAGCGCTGCTTGAAATCATCGATGGCCTGCTTGTGGGCAATATGGCGCAGCGTCTCCGAATCGCGCGCCTCCACGTGCAGCACCGGCGCGGCGACCTGCTCCCATACCGCCATCACTTCATCGAGCCGGTACAGCATCGGGTTGACCAGCTTGTGCGCGGGATCGCCCAGGATCTCCCAGCGGCCCTCGGCGTTGCGGCGCGACCAGTGCGCGGCCAGGAACGCGGCGCGCTCGTCCGGCAGGCGCGGGTTGGTCTTCTGCAGGCGCGCGGCCACGCCGTCGAGGCTGTCATAGGTCTTCAGCTCGGCGCCGGCGCGCACTTCGTCGAGCCAGCGCGCGTAGCGCCGCGGCGCATGCTCGGGCCGCGTCGCGGTCATGCCGAAGCCCTCCAGGTCCACCACGCGGCGCACGCGCTGCGGGCGGATGCCGGCATACAGGCAAATCACGTTGGCGCCCATGCTGTGGCCGACCAGGTCGACCTGTCCCTCCGGCGCATAGTGGTCGAGCAGTGCCTCCAGGTCGGCGAGGTAGTCCGCAAACCAGTACGACTGCGTGCCGGGATAGCGCGTGGGCCAGTCGGTCGCGCCGAAGCCGCGCCAGTCGGGTGCGATCACGTGCCAGTCGCCGCGCAGGTGGTCGACCAGGAACTGGAACGACGCGGCCACGTCCATCCACCCATGCAGCATGAACAGCTTGCGCGCGCCCGGCGTGCCCCAGTGGCGCACGTGGTAGCGCAGCCCGCGCACCGTGATAAATTCAGACCGCGAGGTTTCCTTGATTGTCATTGTCTCCACCCTTGCGTCGGGATCTTGCCCGCCGCGGGGGTTGGCGGGGAAGCCACGACAAAATAGAACGATCGTTCGCTTGTGCGCATTATAGCGGCAGCGGCCGCCAGCGCCGCTCGCCGTTGGCCGCGAGGCGGACCCCAACGGAGACCATGAATGGCCGCAGCTGCCTTGCCGGCAAGCCGGCGCGACGATTACCGCGCCCTGTACGAATCGTTCCGCTGGGAGATTCCGGCGCAGTTCAACATCGCCGAAGCCTGCTGCGGCCGCTGGGCCCGCGACCCGGCCACCATGGACCGCATCGCGGTCTATACCGAACACGAAGACGGCCGCCGCAACGCACACAGCTTTGCCTATATCCAGGCCGAGGCCAACCGGCTGTCGGCGGCGCTGCGCGCGCTGGGCGTGGCGCGCGGCGACCGCGTGGCGATCGTGATGCCGCAGCGCATCGAGACCGTGATCGCGCATATGGCGATCTACCAGCTCGGCGCCATCGCCATGCCGCTGTCGATGCTGTTCGGGCCGGAGGCGCTGGCCTACCGCATCGCGCACAGCGAAGCCGGCGTGGCCATCGCCGACGAGACCTCGATCGACAACCTGCTGGCGGCGCGTCCGGAGTGCCCGACGCTGGCCACCGTGATCGCCGCCGGCGACGCCCGCGGCCGCGGCGACCACGACTGGGACCTGCTGCTCGCGGCGCAGCTGCCGACCTTCGTCGCCGAGCAGACCAAGGCCGACGAAGCCGCGGTACTGATCTACACCAGCGGCACCACCGGGCCGCCCAAGGGCGCGCTGATCCCGCACCGCGCGCTGATCGGCAACCTGACCGGCTTTGTCTGCTCGCAGAACTGGTATCCGCAGCACGACGACGTGTTCTGGAGTCCGGCCGACTGGGCCTGGACCGGCGGCCTGTGGGACGCGCTGATGCCGGCGCTGTATTTCGGCAAGCCGATCGTCGGCTACCAGGGCCGCTTCTCCGCCGAGCGCGCCTTCGAACTGCTGGAGCGCTATGCCGTCACCAATACCTTCCTGTTCCCGACCGCGCTCAAGCAGATGATGAAGGCCTGCCCCGAGCCGCGCCGGCACTACGACATCCGGCTGCGCGCGCTGATGAGCGCCGGCGAGGCCGTGGGCGAGACCGTGTTCGGCTGGTGCCGCGACGCGCTCGGCGTGCTCGTCAACGAGATGTTCGGCCAGACCGAGATCAACTACATCGTCGGCAACTGCACCGCGCAGAACGACGACGAACGGCTGGGCTGGCCGGCCCGCCCGGGTTCGATGGGACGGCCCTACCCCGGCCACCGCGTGCAGGTGATCGACGACGAAGGCCGTCCCTGCGCGCCGGACGAGGACGGCGAGGTCGCGGTGTGCGCCACCGACAGCGCCGGACATCCGGACCCGGTGTTTTTCCTCGGCTACTGGAAGAACGACGCCGCCACCGCGGCCAAGTACACCGAGCGCGACGGCCTGCGCTGGTGCCGCACCGGCGACCTGGCGCGCGTCGATGCCGACGGCTACCTGTGGTACCAGGGGCGCGCCGACGATGTGTTCAAGTCGTCGGGCTACCGCATCGGCCCGAGCGAGATCGAGAACTGCCTGCTCAAGCATCCCGCGGTGTCGAACTGCGCCGTGGTGCCGTCGCCCGATCCGGAGCGCGGCGCGGTGGTCAAGGCCTTTGTGGTCCTCACGCCATCGGTGGCGCGTTCGTTCGACGGGGACGCGGCGCTGGTTGCGGAACTGCAGGCCCATGTGCGCGGCCAGCTGGCGCCGTACGAATACCCCAAGGCGATCGAATTCATCGACCAGCTGCCGATGACCACCACGGGCAAGATCCAGCGGCGGGTGTTGCGGCTGCTGGAAGAGGAGCGCGCGGGCAAGCGCGCCTAGCCGCTAGGGGCTGCCCTGGTCAGCAGGAAAGAGTCGCGCACACAGAAAATCGACCAGCGTCCGCACCTTGGGCGAGGCATGCCTGCTCGCCGGCCAGAGCACATGAAAGGGCTTGGCCGGCCCCACATGGCCAGCCAGTACCTGGCACAGGCTGCCATCGGCCAGTTGCTCGCGGATGGCGAAATCCGGCAGGCAAGCAATGCCCAGGCCGCGCAGCGCAAAACACAGGCGCGTCTCGATGTTGTTGCAGATCATCGATGCCGGCAGCGCCAGCTCGGGCTCGCCCGGCGCGCGCCGCAGCGGCCATGCCTCGAGCTTGCCGGTGTGGGGAAAGCGGTAATGCAGGCAGGCATGGCTGGCCAGGTCGGCAGGCACCTTCGGCGTGCCACGCTGCGCCAGGTACTCGGGCGACGCCACCAGCATCGCCTGGAACGCTCCGAGCCTGCGCGCCGACAGGCGCGAGTCGGCGGGCTCGCCGGTCCGGACCACGGCATCGAAGCCCTCCTCGATGACATCGACCAGTTGGTCGGTGAAATCCAGGTCCAGCTCGATGTCCGGATACGCGCGCATGAAATCGCCCAACACGGGCAGGACCAGCGAACTGACCAGCGGCAAGCTCACCCGCAGGCGGCCCCGCGGCGCCGCGGTGGCTTCGGCCAACTCCAGCTCCGCCGCTTCGATCTCGGCGAGCACGCGGCGGCTGCGCTCCAGGAACAGCGCGCCTTCGGCGGTCAGCGCGACACTGCGCGTGCTGCGGTGGAACAGCCGTACGCCGAGCCGTTGTTCCAGCCGCGCGACGCTCTTGCCGACGGCAGAGGCCGACACTCCAAGCAGGCGCCCCGCCGCGACAAAACTGCGGGTCTCGGCCACCTGCACAAACACTGCGAAGCCACTGAGGCTGTCCATGATGCCCCCGATTGCGGACACAAAGTTCCGGAGAAAAAGGAACTGTAGCCCACTTTTTCTTTAATGGCGGCTTCCTTATCGTGGGCGGGTCGGTACGAGCGCACGTCAGGCCAATTTGCCGCCGACCTGCGTGACGCCGTCCATGGCCTCTCCCGGCTGCGTCGCAGCCGTCGACCCCTTCATCACCTTCCGCCAGGGCCCCAACATGACCACAGCCACCAACCCGCTTGCCGGCGATGCCCACCAGGGCGCGCAACCTGTTCCGCTACCGCTTCCGGCACTGCTTGCGCTTGCCGTCGCAGGCTTCATCACCGTCCTGACCGAGGCCTTGCCGGCAGGGCTGCTGCCGCAGATCGGCGCGGGCCTTGCCATCTCCGAGCCGCTTGCCGGCCAGTTCGTCACGATCTACGCATTCGGGTCGCTGGTGGCCGCCCTGCCACTGACGGCGGCCACGCAGGGGCTGCGGCGACGGCCGCTGCTGCTGCTTGCGATCGCGGGCTTTGCCGTCGCCAACGCCGTGACTGCCTGGTCCGGCAACTATGTCCTGACGATGGCTGCGCGCTTTCTTGCGGGGGTCTCGGCCGGCCTGCTGTGGGCGCTGCTGGCCGGCTATGCCGCGCGCATGGTTCCCGATCACATGAAGGGCCGCGCCATTGCCGTCGCCATGGTTGGCATACCCCTGGCCTTGTCGCTGGGTGTGCCATCCGGGACCTTCCTCGGTGCCATCATGGGCTGGCGGGCATGCTTCGGCATCATCAGCGCGATGACGTTGGGCCTGATTGCCTGGGTGCTGGCCAGCGTGCCGGATTTTGCCGGCCAGCCTGCCGGCCAGCGGCTGCCGCTCCGGCGCGTGTTCACGCTGCCGGGGGTACGTCCCGTGCTGTTCGTGACGCTCAGCTTCGTGCTGGCGCACAACGTCCTCTACACCTATATCGCGCCGTTCCTGCGCGCGGCAAACGCCGGGGCACGGCTGGATCTTGTCTTGTTCGTGTTCGGCGTGGCCTCGCTCGGCGGCATCTGGATCACCGGCGTGCTGATCGACAAGTGGCTGCGGCGGCTGACGCTGGCCAGCACGCTGCTGTTCGGGCTGTCAGTGCTGGCGCTTGCGGCCGCGGGCGCGCACCCTGCGGTGGTCTATGCCGCGGCGGCTACCTGGGGCCTGGGCTTCGGCGGCGTCTCCACGCTGTTCCAGACGGCGCTGGCGGCGACCGCCGGCAAATCCGCCGACGTGGCGCAGTCGATGCTGGTCACGGCCTGGAACATCGCCATCGCCGGCGGCGGTGTCATCGGGGGGCTGCTGCTCGATGGCTTCGGCATCGGCGCATTCCCGGCCGTGCTGGTGGCCCTGCTCGCGGCAGCATGGCTGACGGTCTGGTCGGCGCGCAAGCATGGCTTCCCGTCGCACCGCTGAATTGGTGGGCGGCAGCCCTAGCCGGCCGATGCCTCCAGCCACGCCAGCTCGTCCTCGTCGAAGCCCGCGGCGCGGCGCGCCTCGAGGTTGAAGGGCCCGCGCAGCTTCGGCGCGCGGTACTGTTCGGCCAGCCGCGCGTAGGTGGCAACGGGATCCAGCCCGCGCTGCGCGCACAGCCAGCGGTACCAATGGTTGCCGATGGCGACGTGGCCGACCTCGTCGCGCAGGATGATGTCGATGATGGCCGCGGCGTCATGGTCGCCGGCGCCGGCCAGCCGCGCGCGCACCGGCGGCGACGCGTCGAGCCCGCGCGCCTCGAGCGTGCGCGGCACCAGCGCCATGCGCGCCAGTACGTCGCCGGCGGTCTTGTCGGTCATCTCCCACAGGCTGTTGTGGGCCGGGAAATCGCCGTAGGCGGCGCCGAGCGTGGCGAGATGGTCGGCCAGCAGCGTGAAGTGGTACGCCTCTTCATCGGCCACGCGCAGCCAGTCGCGGTAATACGCGGGCGGCATGCCGGCAAAGCGCCAGGCCGCGTCCAGCGCCAGGTTGATGGCATTGAACTCGATATGGCACAGCGCGTGGATCATCGCCGCGCGTCCGGCCGGGGTCTGCAGCGAGCGGCGCCGCTCGACGTGCTGGGGCGCCACCAGGGCCGGCCGCGCCGGTCGGCCAGGGATCGCGTGGGTGGCCCCGGCATGGATCGCCTCGCTCGCTTCCAGGGCGGCATCGGGCAACGTCATCACATGGCGATAAAGTGCGCGCGCCGCCACGGCCTTGTCGCGCGGATCCGTCAGGCACAGCACCGCCAGAGCTTGCCGGCGTGGCGAAGAAGACGGGTCAGGCGGCGCGGTGTCGGGTGTTTTTTCTGGCATGGGCGTAAAATCCGGGTCTGCCGCCATTGTAGGGCCTTGCCGGCGCCCGCCTCCCGCACCAGCGGCGAAGCCCAGGGCGCCGCTCCGTTTCCCGGCGCCGGCCCTTTAAAGTCCGGCGGCAACCCCCACTTCAACAAAAGCCATTCGTGCAGGAGACCTCATGGCGCTTTACCAGCTCGGCGACGTCAAGCCCAGTATCGACAGCGATGCCTACGTGGCCCCCGAAGCCACCATCATCGGCAACGTGACCCTCAAGTCCCGCGCCAGCGCCTGGCCCGGTGTCGTGATCCGCGGCGACAACGAGCCGATCGTGGTCGGCGCGGACACCAATATCCAGGAAGGTTCGGTACTGCATACCGACCCCGGCTGCCCGCTGACGCTGGGCGACAAGGTCTCGATCGGCCACCAGGCCATGCTGCACGGCTGCACCGTGGGCGAAGGCTCGCTGATCGGGATCCAGGCCGTGGTGCTGAACCGTGCCGTGATCGGCAAGGAATGCCTGGTGGGCGCCGGCGCCGTGGTTACCGAGGGCAAGGTGTTCCCGGACCGCTCGCTGATCCTGGGCGCGCCGGCCAAGGTGGTGCGCCAGCTCACCGATGCCGACGTCGCCAACCTGTATCGCAACGCCGAGACCTACGCCACGCGGCAGGCCCTGTACAAGCAACAGCTCAAGCGGATCGGCTGACGACCGCCGAGCCTCTACCGAAACCCGACCGATTATTGTGACCGATACCACCACCCCCGACACCCTGCAGAAGTTCCTGTTCGACGCGGCCCCCGTGCGCGGCGAGCTGGTGCGCATGGAAGCCACCTGGCAAGAAGTGCTCGGCCGCCACAGCTACCCTGCCCCGGTGCGCCGGCTGCTGGGCGAGATGATGGCCGCCGCGGCGCTGCTGTCGGCCAACCTGAAGTTCAACGGGGCGCTGGTGATGCAGCTGCACGGCGACGGCCCGGTGCGCATGCTGGTGGTGGAATGCCTGTCCGATCTGTCGATGCGCGCCACCGCCAAGCTGGCCGAGGGCGCGCAGCTGGCCGACGATGCCACGCTGGCGCAGATGGTCAATGCCCACGGCCACGGCCGCTTCGCCATCACGCTGGACCCGAAGGACAAGCTGCCGGGCCAGCAGCCCTACCAGGGCATCGTGCCGCTGGCCGACGCCCACGGCCCGCTGGGCTCGATCAGTGCCGTGCTGGAGCACTACATGCAGGCCTCCGAGCAGCTCGACACGCGCCTGTGGCTGGCCGCCGACGACCATGTTGCCGCCGGCATGCTGCTGCAGAAGCTGCCGGCCTACGGCGGCACCGCCGAAGTCGGCGAGACCGGCGCGCCGCTGGCCGGCCATGCCAGGGCGCAGGACCTCGACACCTGGGACCGCGCGGTGCAGCTCGGCACCACGCTGAAGGCCGAGGAACTGCTGGCCGAGACGCCCGACACGCTGCTGCGCCGCCTGTTCTGGGAAGACCTGCAGGACGCCGGCCTGCGCGTGTTTGAGCCGCTGACGCCGCATTTTTACTGCAGCTGCTCGCGCCCGAAGGTGGCTGGCATGCTGCAGTCGCTGGGCCAGGCCGAGATCGAAAGCATCATCGCCGAGCGCGGCCATGTCGAGATCCACTGCGACTTCTGCGGCCAGCGCTATGAATTCGACCCCGTCGACTGCGCGCAGCTGTTCTCGCCCACGCCGGTCGCCACCGGTGCCGGTGCCGGCGCAAGCCAGCACCACTGATCCTCCCCCGGGCAGCGCCTGCGTGTGCTGCCGCACCGAGCGGGCGATACGGGCCACCAGGCGGGCGGCGCCGCGGAAACATAGGCCCTGGCGCCGGGTCCAACGGCTGTACGATGGCAGCATGCCGCTGCCGAACCGCGAGCCCGAGAACCGCCATGTCCGCCCGAGCCAACCCTCCCCTGCCTGTCCCTGCATCGCGTACCCGTCATCCGCGGCGGGGCGCAGCCGCCTGCGCCGCGCTCGGCGCGCTGCTGCTGGCTGCCGGTTGCGTGCAGATCCCGCGCGATGCCAATGGTTCACCGCCTACCGCGCGGCTGGCACCCAACGCGTTACCGCCGGCACCGCTGAGCGCCGAAGACAGGCAGAAACTCGACGAGCTGAACCAGCAGGTGCTGCGCGACCAGGCGGCCGCGATCGCGCTGGACCAGCAGGCCGCGGCCGCGCGCGCGGCCTATGCCTATCCCAACACCAGCTGGAACCTGTTTTACGGCGGATGGGGTGGCGGCCACTGGGGCGGCGGCGTCAGTGTCGGCATGCCCGGCTGGGGCTGGGGCGGCTATCCGTACGGCTGGTGGTGAAGGAGCTGCGGCTGGCTTGAGGCAAGTTGCAGCAAGCCGCCGGCAGTCACGGTGAACGGCTTAGTGGCCGCCCCGGCCGGCGACCGAATTCGGCGGCGGCGGCAACGGCGGCGTGGCGCTGACCTTGGGCGCCGGCGCGACGAACTGCACGAAGACCTCGCCTTCGCGCACCATGCCCAGTTCATAGCGGGCGCGTTCCTCGATGGCGCCGGTGCCGTCCTGCAGGTCGGCCACTTCCCCTTCCAGCTTGGCGTTGCGCAGCTTGAGCGTCTGGTTGCGGGTACCCTGCTCGGTCAGCTGGCGGTTCAGGTCCCACACGCGCAGCCAGCCGCCCTTGCCAAGCCAGAGCGGATACTGGATGGCAAGCAGCAGCACGAACAACAGCAGCGAAATCAGGCGCATGAAAGGTGGCGGACAGGAATTTCCGCACAATGATCTGCGAACTCCGCCTGGAAGGCAATTGCCAGGCAGATTTCGATACAAAAACGGCGGCGGCCGGGTAGTCCCGGCCGCCGCCATGCCATTCGCCCGCGGCCGCTCCCGCTGGCGCGGGAACGACGCGGCAAACCTCAGCGCAGGTTGTAGAACGCGCCCTTGCCCGGGTAGCTGGCGATATCGCCCAGGTCTTCCTCGATCCGCAGCAGCTGGTTGTACTTGGCCATGCGGTCCGAGCGCGACAGCGAGCCGGTCTTGATCTGGCCGGCGTTGGTGCCCACCGCGATGTCGGCGATGGTGCTGTCCTCGGTTTCGCCCGAGCGGTGCGAGATCACGGCGGTGTAGCCGGCGCGCTTGGCCATCTCGATGGCGGCGAAGGTCTCGGTCAGGGTGCCGATCTGGTTGATCTTGATCAGGATCGAGTTGCCGATGCCCTTCTCGATGCCTTCCTTCAGGATCTTGGTGTTGGTGACGAACAGGTCGTCGCCGACCAGCTGCACGCGCGAGCCGAGCTTGTCGGTCAGGGTCTTCCAGCCGTCCCAGTCGCCTTCGGCCATGCCGTCCTCGATCGACACGATCGGGAACTTGTCGCACAGGTTGGCCAGGTAGTCGGCGAACTGCGTCGAGCTCAGCTTCAGGCCTTCGCCTTCCAGCTGGTACACGGCTTCGCCTTCGTGGTAGAACTCGCTGGCGGCGCAGTCCAGCGCCAGCAGCACGTCCTCGCCGGCACGGTAGCCGGCCTTCTCGATGGCCTGCACGATGGTGTTCAGGCACTCCTCGTTGGACGAGAAGTTCGGGGCGAAGCCGCCTTCGTCGCCCACCGCGGTGGACATGCCCTTGTCGGCCAGGATCTTCTTCAGCGCATGGAAGATCTCGGCGCCGCAGCGCAGCGCTTCGCGGAAGCTGGTCTGCGACACCGGCATGACCATGAATTCCTGGATGTCCAGGCTGTTGTTGGCATGCGCGCCGCCGTTGACGATGTTCATCATCGGCACCGGCAGCTGCATTGCGCCCGAACCGCCGAAGTAGCGGTACAGCGGCAGGCCGGCTTCTTCAGCGGCTGCCTTGGCGACAGCCATCGACACCGCCAGCATGGCGTTGGCGCCCAGGCGGCCCTTGTTCTCGGTGCCGTCGAGGTCGATCAGGGTGCGGTCCAGGAAGGCCTGCTCGGAGGCGTCCAGGCCCATGATGGCTTCGGAGATCTCGGTGTTGATATGCTCGACCGCCTTCAGCACGCCCTTGCCCAGGTAGCGGCCCTTGTCGCCGTCGCGCAGCTCGATGGCTTCGCGCGAACCGGTAGACGCGCCCGACGGCACCGCGGCGCGGCCCATCACGCCGGATTCCAGCAGCACGTCGCACTCGACGGTGGGATTGCCGCGCGAGTCGAGAACCTCGCGACCGATGATATCTACGATTGCACTCATGAATTCCTCTCTGACTGTTGATTCTTGCTGCTGATCACTTCAACCTGTGCGCGTGTCAGGCGCGTGTCATGGGCGCAAGCGCTACGCGCATGACGGCTGCCTGGCGCCTGCCGGCTCAGGCGGCGCCTTCGACCACGATCATATTCATCTTCGCCGCATGCTCGCGCGACTTGCGCGCGGCGCGGTAGGCCTCGCCATCGTGGAAGGCCTTGGCGGCGTCATAGCTGGGGAATTTCAGCACCACCACGCGCGTCGGCGCCCAGTCGCCCTCGAGCGGCTCGGTCTTGCCGCCGCGCACCAGCACCTCGGCGCCATGGATCTGCATGGCCTTGCTCGAAAGCACCTTGTATTGCTCGTACTGCTGGGGGTCGGTCACGTCGACGTAGGCGATGATAAAGCCCGCGGCCATGGGGAATCTCCCGATTTTTTGTATTGTCTTTCGATATGGTTTGTCACCGCCGGCATCCGCGACCGGCGCGGCGGCGACAAACGGTGCGGGCTCAGGCGCAGGCCGGCCAGCCGAAGTTGTCTTCCAGGAAGCCGGCGCGCTTGACCAGCGTGTCGAGTTCCTTGAGCACGGACAGCAGTTCCTTCATGCGCGACAGCGGCACCGCGTTGGGGCCATCGGACATGGCCTTGCTCGGGTCCGGATGCGTCTCCATGAACAGGCCAGCCACGCCGGTGGCGACCGCCGCGCGCGACAGCACCGGCACGAACTCGCGCTGGCCGCCCGAGCTGGTGCCCTGGCCGCCCGGCAGCTGCACCGAGTGGGTGGCGTCGAACACCACCGGGGCGCCGGTCTCGCGCATGATCGCCAGCGAGCGCATGTCGGACACAAGATTGTTGTAGCCGAACGAGACGCCACGCTCGCAGGCCATGAAGACATCGTCGGGCAGACCGGCTTCGCGCGCGGCATCGCGCGCCTTGTCGATCACGTTCTTCATGTCGTGTGGCGCCAGGAACTGGCCCTTCTTGATATTCACCGGCTTGCCGCTCTGCGCGCAGGCACGGATGAAATCGGTCTGGCGGCACAGGAACGCGGGCGTCTGCAGCACGTCGACCACGGCAGCGACGGGCTTGATCTCGTCGATCTCATGGATGTCGGTCAGCACCGGCACGCCGATCTCACGCTTGACGTGGGCCAGGATCTCCAGGCCCTTCTCCATGCCAAGGCCGCGGAACGACTTGCCCGACGAGCGGTTGGCCTTGTCGAACGACGACTTGTAGATGAACGGGATGCCCAGTTCCGTGGTGATGGCCTTGAGCTCGCCCGCGGTATCCAGCGCCATCTGCTCGGACTCGATCACGCACGGACCGGCGATCAGGAAGAACGGCTGGTCGAGGCCGGCCTCGAATCCACAGAGTTTCATGACTGTCTCTCCTGCTTGCGCCTGGCCTTACGCGCCCTTGCGCTGCTGGCTGGCCAGCGCGGCTTCGACGTAGGCCTTGAACAGCGGATGGCCGTCGCGCGGGGTCGAGGTGAATTCCGGGTGGAACTGCACGCCGACGAACCACGGGTGCATCGACTCGGGCAGTTCCATCATTTCCGGCAGGTTCTCGGTCGGCGTGCGCGCCGAGATCACCATGCCGGCTTTTTCCAGCGTCGGCACGTAGTGGTTGTTGACCTCGTAGCGGTGGCGGTGGCGCTCGTTGACCTCGGCGCCGTAGATGGCGTGGGCCTTGGTGCCTGCCTTGACCGGCACGCGCTGCGCGCCCAGGCGCATGGTGCCGCCCAGGTCGGAATCGGCCGAGCGCTGCTCGACCTTACCTTCGCGGTCGACCCACTCGGTGATCAGCGCGACCACCGGGTGCTCGGTTTCCAGGTTGAACTCGGTCGAGTTGGCATCGGCCATGCCGGCCAGGTGGCGCGCAAACTCGATCACCGCCAGCTGCATGCCCAGGCAGATGCCCAGGTAAGGGACCTTGTTCTCGCGGGCGTACTGGATCGCGCGGATCTTGCCTTCGGTGCCGCGCTTGCCGAAGCCGCCCGGCACCAAGATCGCGTCGAGCGGGGCCAGCACTTCGAGGTGGCCCGATTCCAGTTCCTCGGAATCGATGTACTCGATGTTGACGCGCGTGGCGGTGTGCATGCCGGCGTGGCGCAGCGCCTCGATCAGCGACTTGTACGACTCGGTCAGGTCGACGTACTTGCCGACCATGCCGATGGTGATTTCGTGCTCGGGATTTTCCTGGGCGTTGACCAGCTTCTGCCACATCGACAGGTCGGCCGGCTTCGGATCCAGGCGCAGTTCTTCGCAGATCAGGCGGTCCAGGCCCTGCTCGTTGAGCATCTGCGGGATCTTGTAGATGCTGTCCGCATCCCACACCGAGATCACGGCGTCCTGCGGGATATTGGCGAACAGCGAGATCTTGGCGCGCTCGTCGTCCGGGATCGGGCGGTCGGCGCGGCACAGCAGCGCGGTCGGCGAGATGCCGATTTCGCGCAGCTTCTGCACCGAGTGCTGGGTCGGCTTGGTCTTCAGCTCGCCGGCGCTGGCAATGAACGGCACCAGCGTCAGGTGCACGAAGGCGCAGTGGTTGCGGCCCATGCGCAGGCTCATCTGGCGCGCGGCTTCCAGGAACGGCAGCGACTCGATGTCACCCACGGTGCCGCCGATTTCCACCAGCGCCACGTCGGCCTTGCCGTCGTGCGACGCGGCCGCGCCCTTCTCGACGAAGGCCTGGATCTCGTTGGTGATATGCGGGATCACCTGCACGGTCTTGCCCAGGTATTCGCCGCGGCGCTCCTTGCGGATCACCGATTCGTAGATCTGGCCGGTGGTGAAGTTGTTCGACTTGCGCATCTTGGCCGAGACGAAACGCTCGTAGTGGCCGAGATCGAGGTCGGTTTCCGCACCGTCTTCCGTGACAAACACCTCGCCATGCTGGAAAGGGCTCATCGTGCCGGGATCGACGTTGATGTAGGGATCGAGCTTGAGGAGGGTGACTTTGAGGCCGCGCGACTCAAGAATGGCCGCGAGCGAGGCAGCAGCGATGCCCTTGCCGAGAGAAGAGACGACGCCACCGGTGACGAAGACGAATTTGGTCATAAACCGAGCTTGCCGGGGAAATCGGGATTATACATGAGAGCCCGTCCCCCGCCGACCCGGAAATTGTGACAGCAGCCCGCCTCCGGCGTGCCGATCGCCAAGGCGCGGCCGCGTTGCCGGCGCGCTGCGGCGCATGCGCCGCACGCTAGCTCAGCGCCCCTGCTCCCGCATCGCGCCGATCAGTTCGCGCACCAGTTGCGCGGTCTGCTGCGGGCGCTCCATCGGGTACAGGTGGCCACCCTCGATAAAGCGCAGGTTGGGCCCGACCAGCCGGCGCGTCGCCCCCAGGCCGCACTGCCGCACCTCGCGCGAGCGCGTGCCGGCGACAAAGCCGACCGGCACCGGCGCGCCGCGCGCGACCTTGCGCCCGAGGCTGGTCGGCAGCGTGCGGTAGATCCAGTATTCGACCTCGCGGTCGAAGCGCAGCCGGCGCTCGCTGTCCTTGCCGGTGGGCTCGGTGCCGTGGATGGCATAGTCGCGCAGCACTTCCTGGTCCCACACGGCGAAGTTGGGCTTGGCGCGGAAGTGTTCCCACACCGCCTCGGCGTCCGGCCAGTGCGTGCGCCGGTTCCGGGTCACCGCCGCCGGGCCGGGCTTCTCATCGATGCCCAGCATCTGGGCGGTCTTCAGCAGGGACGCGCGCCAGCCGGCGATGATCGGCGAGTCCAGCATGACCACGCCGCGCACCCGGTCCGGCCGGCGCAGCGCCGCCATCAGCGACAGGAAGCCGCCCAGCGAATGGCCCACCAGCCACACCGGCTCACGGTACTGGAGGTCGATGTCGCCGAGCAACTCTTCCACCAGGTGCGGCCAGCCGCGCGTCACCGGGAATTCCGGCTTGTGCCCGTAGCGGTCCACGGCGCGGAACTCGAACTCGCCGTCGAGTTCGCCGAACAGCTTGCGGTAGGTGGTCACCGGAAAGCCGTTGGCGTGGGAAAAATGGATGATGTCGCGCATGCCTGCCGCCCTCAGTCCGGCTTGCGCGGATGCACGCGCCTGGCCCGCACCGGCTGGGCCCAGCGGTCGGCCTCGCCGGAGCGCGCCAGCGAGAATTCCGCGGGCGCGGCCGGATCCCATTCCGGGTTGTGGATCTCGCCGAAGACCTGGCGCAGGCGATGGCCCCAGGTGTCGCGGATCATGCGGAAGTAAGCGTTGCGCTCGTCGATATTGACGAAGTGGTTCACCTGCAGCGAATCGGCTTCATAGACCAGCAGGTCCAGCGGCAGGCCCACCGAGATATTCGACTTCAGCGTCGAATCCATCGAGATCAGCGCGCACTTGGCCCCTTCCGCCAGCGGCAGCGACGGGTGCACGACGCGGTCGACGATGGGCTTGCCGTACTTGGCCTCGCCGATCTGGAAGTAGCAGTTCTCGGGCGTGGCCTCGACGAAGTTGCCGGCCGCGTAGACATTGAACAGCCGCGCCCGCTCGCCGCGCACCTGGCCGCCGAAGATCAGGCTGACATTGAACTCGATGCCGGCGTCGCGCAGCGCATGGGCGTCGCGCCGGTGCACCTGGCGCACCGCCTCGCCGACGATCGAGGCGGCCTCGAACATGTCGCGCGCGGTCCACAGCGAACGCTTCTCGTCATGGTCCTCGATCAGGATCTGGCGCACCGACTGGCTGATGGCCAGGTTGCCGGCGGTCATCAGCACCATCACCCGGTCGCCGGGCTCCTCGAACACCGTCATCTTGCGCGCGGTGGAAATGGCGTCTACCCCTGCATTGGTGCGGGAATCGGACAGGAATACCAGGCCGGCATCCAGCCGCATGGCTACACAATACGTCATGGTTTGTCTTGGTGTTCTTGGTGGCGGCCGGCATGGACCGGCAGTGGCCTGCATCACTCTGGATTCTAGCGCCCGTGCACCGGCACGGCGCCGCGTCTGGAAGCAAGCACCTAATCAGTTCGAAAGTGGCGTGATCGTTACATTTACTTCCAGCGTCTCGCCGGCGCCGCCATCCACGATGCCCCGCACTGGTGCCGCCGACGCGTAATCGCGCCCCACCGCCAGGCGGATATGGCGCTCGTCGGTCAGGCAGCCGTGCGTGATGTCGATGCTGCACCAGATTTCGCCGGCCGGGTCCAGGCACACGTCGGCCCAGGCGTGACTGGCCAGTTCGGTGGCAGCCGGGTCGTAGAAATATCCGCTGACATAGCGCGCCGGAATGCCCAGCGCCCGGCACGCCGCCACCATCACCTGCGCCTGGTCCTGGCACACCCCGCTGCCGAGGGCGAACGCCTCCGCCGCTGAAGTGCCGACATCGGTGGTATTGGGCTTGTAGCGCACGCGCTCGCCGATGCCAAGCGCCAGCGCCAGCAGCGCATCGATGTCGTGCCCCGCGGCCAGGAACGGCGCGGCAAACGCCCGCATCGGCGCCGGCGCCGTGGTCAGCGGCGTGCTGCCGAGGAAGTACAGCGGCGAGACCCGCGCCTCGCCGTCAGGCGGCGCATCGCAAAACGCGTGGTGCCCGTCGCGGTCCAGGTCTCCATGCGGCGGCAGCACTTCGACCTCGCCGCTGGCCTCGATGGCGATGGTGCTGGCGGGCCCGGACACCGTGAAGTTGTGCACGATGTTGCCGAAGCCGTCGCGCGCCGCCGACGGGTTGCCGGGCGTCGACAGCTGCCAGTAGTCAACGGTCTGCAGCGGACCCGAGCGCGGCTGCAGCCGCACTTCGTGCACGCTGCGCCGCACCGGTTCGGTGTAGCGGTAGACGGTATGGTGGTGGATCTTGTATTTCACGGTATCAGGGCGCGGCGGCACGGGGGCTTGCCGGCTGCCCGGCTCAGGCCGCCTGTAGCGGCACCAGGAAGTCCCGGCTGATGCCGTTGCCGAGGTCGCCGATGCGCTCCAGGAAGCTGGTCAGGTACGCATGCAGGCCGACGGCAAAGATGTCGTCGATGCGCGCGTACTTCAGGTCGGCGTGGAGTTTACCAGCCTGGCGCTCGGTTTCCGCCGAATGCTGGTTGCGCACCGTATGCAGGATGGCCACCACCTCGTCCATGCTCGACACCAGCGAACGCGGCATGTCGGGGCGCAGGATCAGCAGTTCGGCCACGCGCTGCGGCGTGATGACCGCGCGGTAGACCTTGCGGTAGACCTCGAAGCCCGACACCGAGCGCAGGATCGCCGCCCAGTGGTAGAAATCGTTGTGGGCGCCCGGGTCGGGATTGGCCTGGGCCTGCCCGCCATTCCCGCCATTCCCCCCCTCTGCGCCCTCCGCGCCGGACGACGCCTGGAACTTGACGTCGAGGATGCGCGCGGTATTGTCGGCGCGCTCCAGGAAAGTGCCCAGCCGCATGAAATGGAAGGCATCATCCTTGAGCATGGTGCCGAACTGCACCCCGCGCGCCAGGTGCGAGCGGAACTTGACCCATTCGAAGAAGCGCGCCGGATCTTCCTTGAGCACACCATCGGCGATCAGGCGCTGCACCTCCAGCCAGGTGGTGTTGACGGTCTCCCAGACCTCGGTGGTGAGCGAGCCGCGCACCGCGCGCGCGTTCTCGCGCGCCGCGCGCAGGCAGCTCATGATCGACGAGGCATTGGTCATGTCGCGCACCATGAAATCGATCACGTCGTCGCGCGACAGCAGGCCGTACTTGTGGTCGAAGACGTCGGTCAGCTCCGAGATATCGAGCATGGCCCACCAGCCCTGCTCGGCCACCTCGGCCGATTGCGGCAGCAGCGAGGTCTGGTAGTTGACGTCGAGCATGCGCGCGGTGTTCTCCGCGCGCTCGGTGTAGCGGGCCATCCAGAACAGGTGGTCGGCGGTGCGGCTCAGCATGCGGGCTCTCCCGAATCGGCGTTCATCGTTCCAGCACCCAGGTGTCCTTGGTGCCGCCCCCCTGCGAGGAATTCACCACCAGCGACCCCTCCCGCAGCGCCACGCGCGTCAGCCCGCCCGGCACCATCCGCACCTCCTTGCCCGACAGCACGAACGGGCGCAGGTCGATATGGCGCGGGGCAATGCCGGACTCGACATAGGTCGGGCAGGTCGACAGCGCGAGCGTGGGCTGTGCGATGTACTGCTCCGGCCTGGCCCTGACCACCTCGCGGAAGGCATCGATCTCGGCGCGCGTCGCCGCCGGGCCGACCAGCATGCCGTAGCCACCGGCCCCGTGGGTTTCCTTGACCACCAGTTCGGCCATATGGTCCAGCACGTACTGCAGGTCCTCGGCGCGACGGCACATGTAGGTCGGCACGTTGCTCAGGATGGCCTCTTCGCCCAGGTAGAAGCGGATCATGTCCGGCACATAAGGATAGATCGACTTGTCGTCGGCCACGCCGGTGCCGATCGCATTGCAGATGGTCACGTTGCCGGCGCGGTAGACCGACAGCAGCCCCGCGGCGCCGAGCGCGGAATCGGGGCGGAACACAAGCGGGTCGAGGAAATCGTCGTCGACGCGCCGGTAGATCACGTCGATGCGTTGCGGGCCCTGCGTGGTGCGCATGAACAGGTGGTTGTCCTCGACGAAGAGATCGCTGCCTTCGACCAGCTCCACCCCCATCTGCTGCGCAAGGAAGGCGTGCTCGAAGTACGCCGAGTTGTACATGCCCGGCGTCAGCACCACCACGGTGGGATCGGCGATCGCCTGCGGCGAGACCCCGCGCAGCATGTCGAGCAGCAGGTCGGGATAGTGCGCCACCGGCGCCACGCGGTTGCGCGCGAACAGGTCCGGGAACAGGCGCATCATCATCTTGCGGTTCTCGAGCATGTACGACACGCCCGACGGCACGCGCAGGTTGTCTTCCAGCACGTAGAACTCGCCTTCGCCGGCACGCACCACGTCGATGCCGGCGACATGCGCATAGACGTCGTGCGGCACGCTGACGCCGAGCATCTCGGGCCGGTACTGGGCGTTGTTGTAGATCTGGTCGGGCGGGATCACGCCGGCGCGGATGATGTCCTGGCCGTGGTAGATGTCATGGATGAAGCGATTCAGCGCGGCCACGCGCTGGCGCAGGCCTTTTTCCAGCAGCGCCCATTCGCTCGCGGGGAAAATGCGCGGGACCACGTCGAACGGAATGGTGCGCTCGGTACCGCTGTTGGCTTCGTCCTTGTCGCCGTAGACGGCGAAGGTGATGCCCACGCGCCGGAACACCAGGTCGGCCTCGGCGCGCTTGTTGGCCATGGTGCTTTCGGTCTGGCGCGCCAGCCATTCGGCGAAATGCCGGTAGTGCGGCCGGACCACCCCCTCAGGCAAGGCCTGTCCCGCGTGGATCAGCGCTGGCGCACTGTCGTTGCGCAAGTCCAGCATCTCGTCGAAATACCGCGCCGCCATGATGGCCGCTCCTCCATGTCGCGGGCGCCGCTGCCGGCCGCCCTGGTTGCCCTGGCTGTCCTGCCCTGCCGCGCGGCCGCGCAAGTTGGCGCAAGCCGCGGTGATGCCGTCGAGTCACTGGCCCTTCCAGCATACCCGTGCCGGCGAAAGCCGCAAGGCGGCCGGCGGGCCGCCCGTGCCACCGCAGCCGCGCCGCACGGACACCGAAGCGAAGCTAGCAAGATGCCTGCCAGCGCACGCAAAAAAACGGCCGCCGGTGAGGCCGGCGGCCGTGGTTGCGATCCATGGAAAGTCGGGAAGTCCGCCCGGGACCATGCCCCTCCGGGCACGGGGGCAGCGCTCAGCGCGGCGCGCTGGCGTCCTGCCGCACGGTGGCGCGCAGGATGGTGTCGACCAGCGCCTCCGGTGGCTGGCGGATGTCGAGGGCCAGCGCGTCGCCGGGCACTTCCAGCGTATCGAACTGGCTTTGCAGCAGCTCCGGATTGAAGAAATGCTCGGTGCGCGCGGACAGGCGCTGGCCGATCAGCGCGGCATCCCCCTTCATGAACACGAAGGTCACGCCGCCATCGGGCGGGGTCAGCCGGTCGCGGTAAGCCTGGCGCAGCGCCGAGCAGGTGAACACATGGGTGCGGCCTTCGGCCCGGGCAGTGTCGATGGCCGCGCGCATTGCCGCCAGCCAGGGCCAGCGGTCATCGTCGGTCAGCGGGATGCCGGCGTGCATCTTGGCCTTGTTGGCGTCGCTGTGGAAGTCGTCGGCGTCATGGAAGCCGCAGCCCAGCCGCTGCGCCAGCAACTGGCCGACCGTGGTCTTGCCGCTGCCGGAAACGCCCATCAGGATATAGATCATGTCTGCTCCGTCGGTCTTGGTATCGGATGGTGTTGCCATCCTTGTCGGTTGCCTGCCTGTCCTGGTCCGGCTATTGTGCGACGGATCGCAGCTCGGCGGTACGGCCGTCGGCGCCGGCGGCGCCGGCATCCAGTTCGGACAGGTCCAGTGCGCTGCCGCCCTCTTCCGCGATCCGGGCGTGGCGCCGGAACAGGCCGAACAGGCCGCGCCCCAGGCTGAACTGCGCGAACCGGTCGGCAGGCGCGCGTACCGGCGCCCGCGCCGCGAATTCGGCCTCGTCGCCCAGCCATTGCAGCGTGCCGGCGACAGCGTCGACCCGGATGCGGTCTCCGTCACGCACGCGCGCCAGCGCTCCGCCGGCCAGCGCTTCGGGGCCGACGTGGATCACCGCCGGCACCTTGCCCGAAGCACCGGACATGCGCCCGTCGGTCACCAGCGCCACCTTGTGGCCGGCGTCCTGCAGCGCGCCCAGCACCGGGGTCAGCCGGTGCAGTTCCGGCATGCCGTTGGCATTCGGCCCCTGGAAACGCACCACCGCCACCAGGTCGCCGCCCAGTTCGCCAGCGTCGAACGCCGCCTGCAGCGCCTCCTGCGAATCGAACACCCGCACCGGGGCTTCGACCACGCGGTGCTCGGGCGCCACGGCCGAGACCTTGATCACGC